>NZ_CAXMZT010000012.1:0-113814 GCF_964199965.1 Legionella sp. W05-934-2
ATCTCAGACTCCTAAGCGTTCATCTGAGAATATGTTAACTGTTACCTATGTATCCGGTCACTTGTGTTACCGATGTATCCGGGTCGGACCAACCAAGGTAATCTTGTCACCGCAGAGGCACAATATACCCAGGCTCTAAAAGATCTCCATGCACAAAAATTATCCTTGGAACAACAACTCTATAAAAACTATCTGCACGCCAAGCAGCGAGCTATCGAAGCAAACATCGTGCGAACCAAATTATTACCCATGGCACAAAATGCCCAGAAATTAGCAATGATTGGTTACAGTAAAGGGTTGTACACATTTGCTGATTTAACATTAGCCATGCGTCGCTTGATTAATGAACAACAACACTACATTGAAGCACATGCTGATCTAGAACGAGCAAGTATCATGATGCATGGCTTACTGCTTGGGACATCCAATAAGGACTTTTTATGAGATATGGCCTCTTAATTTTTCTGTTAATCCAAAACGTCTTTGCCAGTGACTTTAACCAACCTGAAGAAAATCGCGCCGTGGCTGTCTCAAACGAAGCCGTTGATCACAATCAAATCCACGTAGCAATAGCAGGCCCGCAAACCATTCTAATCACACTCGAAGTTGTTGGTAAAATTGTGCCAAATGCAAATAAAACGCTGTATATTTACCCCCGCTATGATGGCATTATTCAAAAGCTTACCAAACAACTTGGCGATAAAGTTGAACAAGGCGACATACTGGCAACTATTGAAAGTGATCACACCTTACAAACGTATTCAATTACTGCACCGTTTTCGGGCTATATTGTCAATAAAACGGCCAATCCTGGCGAACATGTGACTAATAGCAGCGCCATTTATCGATTGGCCGATTTATCCAAGGTATGGGTAGACTTATTTATTTATCGAAAACAAGCGCGTGCTATCTATACGGGACAATCCGTGACAATATACCATGATCAACACAATGGTCTGGGCCAAACGACAACGATCAATTATGTCTCGCCACTTGGTGTGGAACACACCCAAACAGTCCTGGCAAGAGCGGAACTAGATAACCGTAATAACCGATTAACCTGGTTGCCTGGATTATATGTCGATGCCCACATTACGATTAAAGAGCAAAAAGTCCCCATTGCTGTGCTTAATGAGGCGATTCATACTATTGAGCAAACACCCGTTGTTTTTGTGCGGACGGATAAAGGGTTTAAAGCAAGCCCGGTCAAACTTGGTATTCGGGGGGATAAATATACCCAAATCGAATCGGGTCTAAAACAAGGCCAATATTATGCAACGAAGCAGAGCTTCTTGTTAAAAGCTGAGTTAGAAAAAGATCAAGCGGCTCACAGCCATTAAGCTGACTCTTCTACACAAATATAGAATTTACGGGGAAACGTCAGATTTGTGTGCAGGTCGGGAGAAAATGATTCAAAAAATGCGCAGCATACATCAGTATGTGAGCACTTTTTTGAATCATTTTCTCTCGAGATGCGCCAAATATGACGTTTCGGTGAGAAGTGACCAAGAGACAGGCCATTAAGGATGCACCATGCTTAACCGGATTATTCGTTTTTCAATTAACCATCGCTGGCTCATCCTAGTTGCTGTTTTGTTATTAGCCATCCTTGGGGTTTATAAAGCAACGCAACTTGCCATTGACGCCGTTCCCGACATCACCAATGTTCAGGTCCAGATCAACACAGAAGTACCCGGTTATACGCCATTGGAAGTTGAGCAACGTATCACCTACCCCATTGAGGTCGCTATGAGCGGGGTGCCCAAATTGGACTATACTCGTTCGCTGTCTCGCTATGGATTATCACAAATAACCGTTGTTTTTCAGGAAGGAACCGACATTTATTTCGCCCGTCAACAAATTGCTGAACGGTTACAAGCAATCCATCAGAGCTTGCCTGAAAATGCCCAACCCATGATGGGTCCGATTACAACGGGGCTCGGCGAAATTTATATGTATCGCCTAGAAACAACGCAACCTGAGAAATACACACTGCTAAAATTGCGAACCCTTCAGGATTGGGTCATCCGTCCCCAACTTCGCAACATCACCGGCGTTGCTGAGGTAAATGCCATAGGCGGCTTTAACAAACAATATCAAGTCGCACCTGATTTAACAAAATTACTGCAATCGGGATTAACATTGAAAGACGTTGAAAATGCCTTGAAGCAAAACAATGATAACATCGGTGCCGGTTATATTGAAAAGCAGGGGCAACAGTATTTATTGCGTGCTCCTGGACAATTACATTCAATGCACGATATCGAGCGGGTCGTCATTAAAACCAAAAAGGGCGTTCCGATTCGTGTGGGGGATATCGCAGAAGTCGGTATCGGCCATGAATTGCGCCAAGGTGCTGGCTTAGCCGAAGGTAAAGAAACCGTCATTGTGACGGTTTCTATGTTGATGGGTGAAAATTCTCGCGTTGTCTCGCAGGCCGTCAATAAAAAACTAGCGGTCATTAATCAAAGCTTACCGAAAGGCGTCAAGGCCGTACCCGTTTATAACCGCACTTATCTCATTAATGAAACAATTAGCACGGTGAAAAAGAATTTGATCGAAGGCGCTTTGCTAGTCATCGTTGTTCTGTTTATTTTCCTTGGCAATATGCGCGCAGCAATAATCACAGCAGCAGTCATCCCATTGACCATGCTCATGACCATCACCGGCATGGTGAGTCAATCCATCAGTGCCAATCTCATGAGTCTGGGTGCGCTTGATTTTGGTCTGATTGTTGATGGGGCAGTGATCATTGTTGAAAACTGTATGAAGCGATTAGGGCAGCAACAGCAACGAATAGGCAGAAAACTTTCTCTCAAAGAAAAGCTAACACTTACTCAAACCAGTGCAACGGAAGTCATTCGCCCCAGCTTATTTGGGGTGACGATTATCATGTTAGTCTATATCCCCATCTTAACCCTTCAAGGGGTTGAAGGAAAATTATTTCAACCGATGGCGCAAACAGTGATTATCGCCTTAGCCTCTTCCATCCTTTTATGCCTAACTTTCATACCAGCCTCGTTAGCCGTGTTTTTATCCGGAAGACTTGATATTCACCGCAATCGCTTGTTGGGTTGGTTAAGAAGCGTCTATCATCCCATTCTTAGCCTCAGTATTCGTCAAGGAAAATGGATTAGCCTATCAGCCATTCTACTCGTTCTTGCCAGCTTCTTTCTGATGATGCGTATGGGTGCTGAGTTTATTCCGACATTAGACGAAGGAGACATTGCACTTCATGCCATCCGCATTCCTTCAACCAGCTTAAGCCAATCCATTACCATGCAAAAAAAGGTTGAACATCGTTTGCAAACATTCCCACAAGTAAAACGGGTTTTTTCTAAAATAGGGACATCCGATATCGCCACCGATCCAATGCCCCCGAATGTCGCCGACACGTTTGTCATACTAAAACCCAGAAACGAATGGCCAAACAAGTCGCTTAGCAAGTCGCTATTAATCGAAGACATGCAAAAAGCACTCGCCCAGGAGCTTGGCCATCAATATGAATTTACTCAACCCATCCAAATGCGCTTTAATGAATTATTATCCGGTGTTCGAGCAGATGTCGCCATTAAAGTCTATGGCGATGATCTGCAGCTATTATTAAACAAGGCTCAGGCAATTTTAGCTGTTGTACAAAAAATCCCTGGTGCGGTAGACAGCCGCATTGAACAAGTGGCAGGTTTACCGACATTAAATATCACCATTGATCGCAACAGTTTAGCATTATACGGCTTGCAGATTGCCACGGTTCAAGATGCGATTCAAGCCAGTTTGGGCGGCACTATCACAGGTGTTGTTTATGAAGGAGACAAGCGTTTTGATTTAGTGGTGCGCCTACCCGAACAACATCGTTCCGACCCCAGTGTGTTGAATAGGATTTATATCGAATTGCCGCCCAGGCCCAATCATATTAAACACATGATCCCTTTAAGCGAGGTGGCTAGCCTTGTCGAAAAGGAAGGACCCAATCAAATTAGTCGTGAGAATGGCAAGCGACGCATTATCATTAGCACCAACGTGCGGGGGCAAGATTTACAAGCGTTTGTCACAGATACCCAAAAAGCGATTCAATCTCAGATACAACTTCCGGAAGGATATTGGATCGAATATGGCGGTCAATTTGAACACCTTACCTCGGCGACAAAACGACTAGCCATTATCATCCCGATCACGTTAGTCATGATATTTATTCTACTTTTCAGCGCATTAGGGAATACGCGTGACTCGCTCTTGGTATTTACTGGCATTCCTTTGGCATTGTCCGGCGGGGTGATTACTCTTTGGCTTCGCGAGATACCGTTATCCATTTCAGCGGCCATCGGTTTCATCGCGTTGTCCGGTATTGCCGTATTAAATGGCTTAGTGATGATTTCATTTATTGCACAATTACGTCGACAGAACCACACGCTAGTCTATGCAACGATTCGGGGCGCTGCCACGCGCCTTCGCCCTGTATTAATGACGGCATTAGTGGCTGCCTTGGGCTTTTTGCCCATGGCCTTATCGATGGGAATGGGGGCTGAAGTCCAAAGGCCTCTTGCCACGGTGGTCATCGGTGGTCTAATTTCTTCAACACTATTAACGTTGATCGTCCTGCCAAGCTGGTATCTGGCGATCCATCGTTCAAAACAAGAAATAAAGGGGCAGCTTGCTGCCCCTTGAAGAAAGGTTAACTATTATTGACAATCTAGATATTAAGTCCTGATTTTGGTGTTGGGTGATCATTGATAAAACTAATCATATCTTTATTCTGATATTTTTCAGCCCACGTCTTAGCGCTTTGATGAAAGAAATTTTCGCAGCTTAAATCCGCACCATGGCTCGTCAATAACTTTAGCATGTCCAGATCGTTACGTTTTGCAGCCAGAATAGCTGCTGTATCGCCGGACTCATTAGGTTTATTGATATCTTGTTTCCCATTCTCTAACAGTGCTTCTAATTGCTTAAATTGCCCTAAGTCAACCAAGGTTAATAATTGGCTTTGCTGCGTTCTTTCAATATCAATTAGCTCATTCAAATCTTGTTCTTTCATTTCGTTCTTTCTAAACATGGTATCTCCTTCAATAGACTGTTTTACATTTCAATTAAATTTCATTTTTTATCGATTTTTACTTTATATGAACCGAAATTTCTGCTTTAGGGGAATCCCCCTCTTTCAAATGGGCTAGCTGTGCTTTCATACCGATTGTCTTGTCAGCTAACTCACCATGTGTGTGCGTCATTAACTGGGAGAGATGGTGATCGAAGGCTTCCAATCGCTGCGATAGGCTATCTAAGCGCCGATCTAGTGCAATGAGATCTCTGTCCAAGGCCTGTAAACGATGTCCAATATTATCAAGCGAATGACCAATAGTCTGCAGACGTTCTTGCAAATGGTCAAGATGTACGGATTGGGCATGCAGCTTTAATTGCAATAACGAACAGTTGAATGCCCGTCGACAAAATCGCTCCCCATCCGGGGTATTGGGTATCATGTTGACCAGATCAACGGCCTTTTCCGGAGCGACTCTGCAAGTGTGATCATAAAAGCTTCTCGCATAATGATCATCGGCCGGCACATTTGAAATGTCGAGTAACGCTTTGCGAGCAGGTTTATCATGTTCCGTTAGGCCAACTTCTTCATGCCACATGACACTGGTGTTTTTCTTAACAATGTATTGGAATGCCTGAAAATCAATTTTTGTATGACCCACTTCTATTGGTCGTATTTGTTTTAAATGATCCAAATTCCCTTCCGCACCAGCGGGTGCCCAAGACATGTTGATGGCAGTCACCACATGTTGAGTTAAGCCAAAAGCTGGGTGCTCTAAATTGGCTCGATGAACAAAGCGGTCAGCACCTACTTGCACCCGATCGCTTATACCTAGTCGGGTTGTTGCCGCAGTAAACGCTTTTGCATACACGGAATTTTTCAGCTTATCCGCAGCATCATTTTTATGGGCAGCGCAATAGCCCTGCAGTTCGACACCCAGTTCTTGAGCTAACGCACCCTGTGGATGGGTATAAACAATTTTGTTATGAACAGACACATAATTTGGATCATAGTAACTGGCATTCAACAAATCTTGTTGGTCTTCGGCCCCAAAAGTATCTCGATAGAATGCATCAAAATCAACAATTTTTGTATTGCTGTCGATGTTTAAATGACGACGATCCCGATTGTCGTAGATTGAGTGGGTCTTAATCATATCAGCGCAGCTTCCTAAACCGCCAACCCCCGGAATACCCATACCATGCAAATATTGTTTTTCATCCTGGGTTAAGTTTGCTTGATTATAAAAGTCATGAACGGTTGCGATATCACCAAAGGTCTCACCTACTTCTTCCATGAAGGTTTCTTTGATACCTAAATAGGTTGCATCCGTGTATGCGTTATCTTCTCTTGTCCAATCAGGGATTAGCATAACAGATAACACGACTTCTGGTGGTTCACGGCCTGCTTTGCGAGCCGCTTCTGTCAATCCGTCTTTTATTTTCTTAATATCTTCGACTGTTTCTGCGGAAAACATTCCTCGGTTGTAAGTTCCCTGTTTATTTTCGACACTAAACAGACTAATGGTTACTTTATCTTTTTTAGGTAATTCTTGTCGTTGCTGTGACATGCTAACTCCTTTTAGCTAAATTAATCACCACGCTTTCTATCGATTTTGTTTGATTGATGAGCGTATAGTTTTCACGGCATTAACATCTGATGGGGGATTGAGACATTTTCTTGATTGATGTTTATGTATCCCCTAATTACAATTTAGAAGATTTTTTGGATTTGTACAGGTAAAAATGCAAATTAAATTAATTGCTTACAATTTTTAACAGTTATTTTTTAAGGTGCGGATTAGCGTAATGAGGATAGGTCAGGCCGAGGCCTGACCTATCAATATTTATGACTGGTTGGCGGGATTTTGTTGATCGAAGCGGTCGAGCATCATCACTTTGACCCAGGCATTGACAAAATCTTGGGTAAACTTCGCTTGTGCATTGTCAGTGGCATACACTTCAGCAACGGCCCTTAATTCTGAATTAGCCCCAAAAATCAGATCCACCGCCGTGGCTTTCCATTTCAATTGGCCCGTTTTTCTATCTTTACCTTCGTAGATCCCTTCTGTTGTCGGTGATTTTTGCCACTGCGTCGACATATCCACTAGATTGACAAAGAAATCATTGGTCAAAACGCCGGGTTTGTTGGTTAAAACGCCATATTCTGTCTGCCCAGTATTGGCATTCAATGCACGGAGGCCACCGACTAATACCGTCATTTCCGGTACGGATAAATTTAAGAAGGTCGCTTTTTCCACCAACATCTGTTCCGGGGAACGTTTGTTACTTTTGTCGTAGAAGTTACGGAACCCATCTGCCGTCGGCTTCAATACTTCCATCGCCACAGCATCGGTTTGCTCTTGGGTTGCATCCGTTCTGCCTGGGGTAAAAGGCACTTGAATACTTTGACCACCTTGTTTTGCCGCTTGCTCAATGGCTGCAGCTCCACCAAGGACAATGACATCGGCCAATGAGATTTTTTTATTGCCCGTTTGCGCCTTGTTGAAGTTCTGCTGAATCCCTTCAAGCACTTTAATCACTTTTGCTATCTCGGCCGGATTATTCACCTCCCAGTCTTTCTGGGGAGCAAGCCGTAACCGTCCACCATTAGCGCCACCACGCATATCCGTCCCACGGAAACTAGAAGCCGCAGCCCAAGCAGTTCTAACAAGTTCTGGAACCGTGAGTCCAGATTTTAAAATTTCTCCTTTTAGCTTAGCAACATCCTGGTTATCCACTAATACATAATCCACTGCAGGGACGGGATCTTGCCAAATAAATACTTCTGTTGGCACCATGGAGCCAAGGTAACGTGAGCGTGGCCCCATGTCTCGATGGATGAGTTTGAACCAAGCGTTGGCAAATGCCCTATCTAACTCCGCTGGGTTTTTCATAAACCGCTCAGAAATTTTGCGATACGCTGGATCAAATTTAAGCGCTAAATCGGTTGTAAACATGATCGGCGCATGCCTTTTATTAGGGTCATGTGCATCGGGCACCAAGTTAGCAGCAGCTTTGTTATCCGGTATCCATTGGGTCGCACCGCCAGGGCTTTTTGTTTTAACCCAATTAAAGTTAAATAAGTTTTGTAAATAATTGTGGCTCCATTTGATGGGACTAACACTCCAAGCACCTTCTAATCCACTGGTAATGGTGTCAGCACCTTTGCCAGTGCCATAGCTATTTTTCCAGCCAAATCCTTGCTGCTCAATCGGTGCGCCTGCAGGAGCAGGTCCCACGTATTTTGCTGGATTAGCAGCCCCATGCGCTTTACCAAACGCATGTCCACCGGCAATCAGAGCAACGGTTTCTTCATCGTTCATCGCCATCCGCCCAAAGGTTTCGCGAATGTCTTTTGCCGCGGCCAGCGGATCCGGATTGCCATCGGGGCCTTCTGGATTAACATAGATGAGTCCCATTTGTGTTGCGCCAAATGGTTTTTTCAGTTGTCTGTCTCCGCTGAATCGATTGCTACCCAACCACTCGCCTTCCGACCCCCAATTCACCTCTTCTGACTTCCATGCATCCACACGTCCACCGGCAAATCCGATGGTTTTGAATCCCATTTGTTCTAAAGCGACATTGCCTGCGAAAGCCATCAAATCCGACCAAGAAAGCTTGTCGCCATATTTCTTTTTGATGGGCCAAAGCAAACGGCGTGCTTTATCAAGACTGGCATTATCAGGCCAACTGTCTAGCGGGGCAAACCGCTGCATGCCACCATCGGCACCACCCCGACCATCAATGGTTCGATAGGTCCCTGCCGCATGCCAGGTCATACGAATGATAAACGGGCCATAGTTGCCATAGTCGGCTGGCCACCACTCCTGGGACGTTGTTAACACTTGCTCAATGTCTTTCTTCACTGCATTTAAATCAAGGGTGTTAAACTGAGCGGCGTAGTTATACTCTTTGCCCATGGGATTGGATGCTGGATCGTTTTGTCGCAGCGGACTGAGATCTAGCTGCTTGGGCCACCAATATTGGTTGGTTTTAGGTGCATCATCCGCAAACGTTGCATTGGAAAAAATGATGGGTGAAACAACAACGGTAAAAACCGCGGCTAAACATATCCCTCGTTTAATCATAGAAATCGCTCCTGAATCTATTGGAAGTAAAGAGTATAGTCCATATAAACCATGCCAACAAGCTCAAACAAAGGATTCTTTTTTCAATAACCCATTGTTTTCATAGAGATTAGTAGGATACCTAAACTGATAGTTTGAAAACAACAAAATCCAGGGCGTTCACCTTTGTCAATTGGCCAGTGGCTTGTTGGTGAAATGCGATGCCTTTAATTTGGAAGTGTGGCGGCAAATGAAAGGAGATCGGCATATCTGAAAAGTTAAAAACCATCAACCAGCGTTGCTGTTGGTACTCGGTGACAAATGCACTAATTTGCGGCCCTAAATTCAATACGTTTACCAGTTTAGCCTTCGCTAGCTGCTGTCGTTTACGAAAATCTAATAACGTTTTTATCTGACCCACATACGATAATTGATTTTTCGTTTGTTGCGCTAGTGGTGGAAATAGGGCTTTTGCCTTCGCTAGGGTGGCTTGCGGCTTTTTAGTGGCAAATAATTCGTAGCTGCCTCGATTTAGCCAGCGGCAATCAGAATCGACTTGATAGGGACTGTTGTCATTTCGACGAAGCGGTAAAGCCCCCACTAAGTCCCAACCGGATATATTAACGATGCCCGGCAGCAGTGCATTAAATGCAAAGAGTAAATACATGCCTTGCTGAATTTTAGCTATTTGCGCTGGGGTTGCATGATAAGGATCTTGAATATCCAATCGCGTCGCAACTAATCCTGCCATGGTGGTACATAAGCCATTATTATTAATCACATTATAAGGCTTAGACAGTGCCTTCTGACGCATCTGCTCAATGACTTGCTGTTTAATCGAAAAGCCCGATAATGGCTTATCCCCATAGAGATAGCGCTTTGTGGGGTTGTCAGTCAATTCAACGAGCTCATAGGTAATTTCATCATGATTTTGCAAGCCATGCTCTAAGCGCCTGACGTCAATATGCGCTTTTATCAGCTGTTGCATCATAGTATTTAGAAGCCTTGCATCCCCTGTTAAAACGGCATGTTCAATGGCTGGTCTTGTAATAAAATCATAGGAAAAATCCGCACCATGCTCCATGAATTGCTTCATTTTTTCCACTGATAAATTGAGTTCTTGAAACGAATAGCCGCCCCATTTACGAATCATTTGCGCAATCGTATTGCTGGCATTTATTGCCAATGGCGTTCCTTCGGAATGAGTTTGCGTACTATTATCAATGCGCTCTAACCCAAGAAAAGGGTTCGCATCAATGCGTAACATATCTGCTTTGAGTAGGACAATGGCCTGAATGATTTGGGCACTTATCAACTGCTGTGCGCTGAAACTGGCATCTAACCAATTCAGCGTCGGTTGACCTGGCTTAAAATAATGCAAATAGGCATAGCGATGCATCTTCCCATCAACGCCCTGAATCTCCCCAGTGATATCCCAGCCCGTTGTAGGCTGGCTTGGCATTGAAAATAAGACCCGTTGCAAATGGCCTGGCAGGATATCCAGACGGCTTAACCATTCCACTTGCGGCTGCGTTAAATTGATACTATGCCAAGCCGTTTCAACCGTCGGTAGTTTAGCCCAATAGCGTTTGGGGATTTCAATGAGGGTATAAAGACCTTGATAATCACTGAAACCAAGCAAAGCTAAATAGAAATCAATCCCCTTGCCGGTATGTCCTGGAATTAAATCGCTAATGATCATGCCACCGTAGGCTTTAGCAAGACGGGTCATTTGACGATATTGGCTGTCGGTGCCATAACGAGCATCAATGTGTAAGCTGATGGGATCAAATCCGCCATCGACACTCGGGGTCAATTGACCACTTTCATAGCCCCCCGCTTGCTGCATCGGTCCGGTATGAATGGCATCAATGCCAATATATTTAAAGAGTCGCCATAATTTTTTTTGACTAAAAAAAGCCAGAATCGTTTGGCCTTCCTCATGAATCATGGCATCGGGATAGGCATCAAACCAAACTGCATTTTTTGTAAGCACACGCTCCACCGATGGCTTCATATAAGAATGCAGCCATTGGTGATGGCTGCCTGCAAGTTTTTGCCGAATCTTTTTGGACTGGTAGAGCATGGATTGCTGAATTAAGGCGTCTGTTGGTTCATGAGCGGAAGCGGATAAGAGATAGCCTAAAATTAACAACCCTAAAACGGCTTTCCTCATACAACAATCCTTGCTCAATCACCCATGTCCTGTGTTGGGATTCGGTCTTAGCCATCGCTAAGACCGAAAAAAGATAACTTTACCAATTAAATAGCGTGCCGTCTAATTTACGATTAACGGGTAAATAGGCGCGCTCATAAGGATATTTGGCCGCTAACTGCTCATCAAAATCAATGCCTAATCCGGGGGCATCACTGGGGATTAAATAACCGTTATCAAACTGGTAGGTCGGCTTAAATACCTCATTGGTCAAAGCGGTATGGCGCATATACTCTTGAACGCCAAAATTATTGATAGCGATATCAAAATGCAATGCCGCTGCCATGGTAACGGGCGATAAATCCGTTGCCCCGTGGCAACCGGTTTTAATGTGATATAACTCACACATTGCCGCAATTTTTTTCATTGGGGTGATGCCGCCACCATGCACCACGGCCATACGCAAATAATCAATTAATTGTTCAGTGATTAAGGTGGTTGCATCATAGGCCGTATTAAAGACTTCACCAACGGCTAGCGGGGTGGTGGTGTGTTGACGAATGATGCGGAAGCCTTCTTGTAATTCGCAAGGCACGGTATCTTCCAGCCAAAACAAGTGGTAGGGCTCCAGTTCCTTACCTAGCCGTCCCGCTTCAATAGGCGTCAACCGATGATGGCAATCATGAAGCAAGTGGGGCTCATCACCATAGGTATCCCGAATTTTTGCAAACAATTTTGGTGTGTAATTCAAATATTTTTCCGTTGACCACTCACATTCTTCCGGCATGCCCTTGGTGGCAGGCTCATAATATAGCTTATCTTTGCCAACCCCATAACTATTTTTTAAACCCGGAATCCCCGATTGACAACGAATGGCATGGTAGCCTTGCTCAATATAATGACCCACTTGTTCGACGGTTTCGCTAATATCAGCACCATTTGCGTGACCATAAACCATCACCCCATAACGGCTTTTACCACCGAGTAAATTATAGACAGGCGTGTTAAGTGCTTTTCCTTTGATATCCCATAAAGCCATATCTACTGCGCCAATAGCAGCCATCGTCACGGGCCCTCGACGCCAATAACACCCGCGATATAAATATTGCCATATATCTTCAATTTGAGAAGGATCGCGGCCAATTAAGCAAGGTAGAATATGATCTTCTAAATAAGAGACCACGGACAACTCACGGCCATTTAAGGTAGCATCTCCTAAGCCATAAATGCCTTCATCGGTGATAATTTTGAGGGTGACAAAATTTCGGTTTGGAGAACAGACAAAGACCTTTGCATCAATAATTTTCATGACGACTCCATTAAAACGACAATCAGTTAAGACAGGGAAATATCGCAGATACGGTTGCGACCAATAACCGGGTACTGCTCCAGTTCATAAACGGCTCCTGAGACGGGGGCAGACCAATCCGATAACCAAAATGCAACATGGGGGGCAATCTCTTCTGGTTTTAAAATTTGACCGCGCGGCGCGTATAACGTGGGGATTCGTCGTTGCCAGTCTTTGCCTAATCCTTCACGTTGTTTCAAAGCAACTTCCGTTTCTGTTGCTGTCCAACCAACATTTAATTGGTTGACGCGAATGCCATCGGTTGTTAATGCATCTGCAAGATTCCGCGTCATGGTCATTAATGCCCCTTTGGACATGGAATAAACCAGCAAATCGGGTTGACCACAATGGGCATTTATCGAGCCAATATTGACAATACTGCCACCTTGCTTTTGCATTTTCATATGCTTGACCGCGTGTTGGCTAAGCAGCATCGGGGCCTTGACGTTGACTGCCATCACCGAATCAAATAACGAACGGCTTGTATCGATATCGCTTCGAGGATAAATGCCAGCACAATTAACTAACCCGTTGATGCGACCGAACGTTTCAACTGCCGCATTGATGATCCTTTCGGCGTTGTGTTCATCCGCAAGATCAGCCTCAATATAAGTCACCTGATCAGCAAACTGCTCAGCTATCGATTGCAATTGGGATTTCGGCCTATCGTGCAACACAATGCTTGCGCCCTGTTGATGGGCAAATTTGGCGATTGCCAAACCGATTCCTCGAGCAGCACCGGTAACGACAATGACTTTTTCATTCAACAACATGGGCTTCTCCTGGCTGACCGAGGTGCCTGCTTGCAACACCATCAACAATGTTACGCTCGATTTGTTCTAACGAAATACCTTTGGTTTCGGGTATAAAATAAAAAATAAAACAAAGGGTTAGCACGCACATCAGGGCAAATAGATAAAACGTTTGCGTCATGCCAATTTGATGAATAATCGATAAAAATGACAGCGCTACTAAAGTATTTGCGCCCCAGTTGCCACTCATAGCCAAACTCATGCCACGGCCTCGAATAGCCAATGGGAAAATCTCCGAAAGAATGACAAAAACCATCGGTCCCAAACTGAAGGCAAAGCAAGCAATGTAAGCCATCATGCTGGTTATTAACAAATATCGCAGACTGTCATTGAGGACGTGCTGCGTAAATGCATACCCCATCATCACTAAGCTAATACACATGCCTGACACACCCACGAGAAGCAGGGTTTTTCGACCGATCCTGTCGATGAGTGGGAGGGCTATCAGCGTTGATACGACATTCACGATACCTATCATAGTCGTCACTAAAATCGCATTGGTGGTGTGAAATCCCGCTCGTTGAAATATCGTTGGCGCATAATAGATGATGGTATTAATCCCCGTGACTTGCTGCGATATCGCCAAGGTAATACCAACCAACAGGATCGCACGAAATCGCTTATTCATCCATAAATCGCGACCTCGAATTGATTTTGCTTCCTGGCTATGAATAATAGCACTCAATTCGTCTTCGACTTCATTCGCAGGGCGGATTTTAGCTAATAATTGACGGGCTTCTTCAACTTTCTTTTTCAGCAGCAAATAACGAGGGCTTTCCGGTAAATACATCATGCCAACAAATAATAATAAAGCCGGGACAATGCCAACAAACAACATTACCCGCCAGGCCTCCTGATAACTAAAGGCATAATCGACTAAATAAGAAAATAAAATCCCGACGGTGATAGCCAATTGATTTAAGGTTACAATAAATCCTCGGGTTTTTTTGGGTGATATTTCTGCCAAATAAAGCGGTGCTGCATAGGAGGCAATTCCGATGGCAAGCCCAAGAATTAACCGTCCTAAAACCAAGCCATTCACATTTGGCGTAAATGCACAAACTAGCGTACCCACGATAAAGGTCAGTGCGGTTAAAATTATCACTTTTTTGCGTCCATGGATGTCACAGAGTCTGCCACTCATGAGTGCACTAAAAAAAGCACCGAATAATACAGCACTCACCACCACTTCCGTTTGGACGTGGGATAGTTGAAAGTCATTGTTAATAAATAAAATAGCGCCAGAAATAACGCCGGTGTCAAATCCAAATAGCAATCCTGCTAACGCGGCAACGGAACTGATTAGATATATCGCTTTTTGATGCACCACACTTCTTCCTTGATAACATGTTCATTGGCGGGCTAGTTTACCCCACACCCCTAAATTATCAGGCATAATAAAAATATCCAGCCTTGAATGCAAGCTCTTATTTCGATTAAAATCAAACTTTTAAAAAAATGGATTACCGATGATCTGTATTACTCAAACACGCAACCAACTTGGGGAAAGTCCTGCTTGGCACCCACATCGAAAGCAGTTTTACTGGGTGGATATCACTCAAATGCGCATCCATACTTTATTACACGATTTGCAAACTATCGAAACCATTTCCCTGCCCTCGCCGGTGGGATGCATTGTGCTTGCTGACAATGGTAATTTAATTGCCGCACTTGCTCGAGACATCGTTGAAGTCAATTTATCGACCCAAGAAATTCACCCACTTTACCACCCTGAACTACCAGACAACGTGATGTTTAATGATGGCAAGGTCGATTGTATGGGGCGACTTTGGGTTGGGACAAAGGACATCTCAGAGCAAAATCCGATTGCTGCCCTTTATTGTTTTGATGGCTATCGTCTATCGCTTAAACAAGATAATGTGATTGTCAGCAATGGCACCGATTGGAGCTTGGATAATGCCGTTATGTATTATACGGATTCCCCACGTCAGCAGATTTATCAGTATGATTTTGATAGCCAATCCGGCACAATCCATAACCAACGGGTCTTTGCTCAAATTACTAAAGGCTATCCCGACGGGTTAACTGTGGACAACCAAGGCCGTGTTTGGAGTACGCATTGGGATGGGGGTTGCATCACCTGTTATACGCCTGACGGTAATGTCGATAAAGTGATTCCGATGGGCGTGAAACGACCGACCAGTTGTTGCTTTGGCGGGGAAAATTATCAACAACTTTGCATCACATCCGCATCGATGGGGCTCGAAGGTACGCCTCAGGATAAAGATGGCTATCTTTTCCTAGATGATTCATTAGCCATCGGCAAGCCCAGCTTTTTGTTCAAAATGCCCCATGGGTAAGATAGCACCGCGACATTGAATCACTGCAGAGGCCAATTGGCTTGCTTTTTTGATGGCCACTTCAATCGTTTTTCCCTGCCAATAAGCGCTTAAAAATCCCGCATTAAAGGCATCCCCAGCACCGGTTGTATCAATGACTTTTTCAATCACGGGCGGGGATTGGCGAATCATTTGTCCGTTATCACTAACCAAACAAGGCCTTGCACCATCTTTAACGACCAATAGTGGCGGAGAATAGGCTTGATAGCGCTCAAACGTTGCGTTGGCATTAGCATCACCAAATAAAATCGCTTCATCATCGTGGGTCACAAAAAAACAATCCGATAGCTGACACATCTGTTTCGCTAAATGCTGGGCATCATTTGGGTTGCTCCATAATTTAGGACGGTAATTATTGTCATAAACAATGCCCACTCCGGCTGTTTTGGCAACACTCACAAACTCCAACAACCGCACCCGCTCAGCTGGCATCAAAATAGCAAAGCTAATGCCCGATAAATACAGATAATCATAATCTAAAATGGCCTCCAAGCAGGCATTGATATCGGGATGGGTTAACCATTGCGAGGCGGCGGATTGATGACGATAGTAATAAAACGATCGCTCACCCAAATCATCGGTATTCACTAAATACAAACCAGGAATTTTATTTTCAAATTGCAAGCATAGGTCCGAGTGAATGCCAAGTTTTTTCCAGGTTTGCAACATAGCCTGACTGTAAGGGTCCACCCCTAATGCCGTCACATAGGCAATTTGCCATTGCTTATTTAACTGGGCTAGATAGTAGCAAGTGTTGTAGGTATCACCGGCATAATTTAATGCCATCAGATTATCGGCATATTCCGTTAATTCAATTAAACATTCACCCACGGCTGCGATTTTCAATCCATGTCCTTGTGATCAATAAAATATTGGTTATTATAGAGCGATGTTTATTGATGTCATTACTTTTATGAAAGAAATCCTAAAACAATCCCCCATCATCCCTGTCATTACCATTGATCATGTTGAAGATGCGTGTATGTTGGCTCAATTATTACACCGTTATGGGTTTAATACCTTAGAAATCACCCTAAGAACCGCCAACGCATTATCGATTATCAATGTCCTTGCCGAAGAGTTTAGCCATTTAACCATTGGGGCAGGGACGGTGACAGACATTGATACCATGGAACAGGTGGTGCAAAGTAAAGCGAAGTTTGCCGTAAGCCCGGGGTTTACGCAATCCATAGCAAGCCTTGCCTCCATGTATTCTCTGCCTTATCTTCCCGGTGTTGCAACGCCATCAGACGTGATGCAAGCCAAAGCATTTGGGTTAAACTGCCTCAAATTATTTCCTGCCGAAGTGGTTGGCGGAATCCCTTGGCTTCAATCGATTGCCAGTGTGTTCCCTGAAATTAGCTTCTGCCCAACTGGGGGGATTAGTTTTGATAACGCCGCTCACTATTTAAATCTAAGCAACGTTATCAGCATTGGCATGAGTGCTTTGACACCATCCCATCTCATAAAAGCGAAAGACTGGGAAGGCATTGAAGCCATCTTAAAAACGGTTCGGTTAAATCATTCATAAGCAGCAAGCGCTGCTTTGACTGCTTTTCGCTTGCCGATCTGCTCGTACCATCTTGTCAAACTTGGAAATTGCTTTTTATCAATGCCGCTTTCATAATAGCGTTGATAACCATAAATCCATGGCCAAATCGCCATATCAGCGATGGTATAGTGTTCTCCACTGATAAATTCATGCGTTGCTAACTGCCGCTCCATGACGCCCATAATACGCATGCTTTCCTCGGCATAACGTTTTTTTGCATAAGGAACATCTTCTTTTGCAAACTTATGGAAGTGGCCAAACTGCCCAAACATCGGTCCAACATGTCCGACTTGAAAATAACACCATGGCATAACCTTAAACTTCTCTGTCAAATCGGTTGGTAAAAACTTGCCGTGCTTTTCTGCTAAATACTGTAAAATAGCCACACTCTCAAATAAACTCAACCCCGTTTCTTCATCAACCAACGCAGGTATTTTATTATTGGGAGAGATTTTCAAAAATTCAGGCTTAAACTGCTCTCCTTCCCGGATGTCGATTATTTTTATCTTATAATCCACACCTAACTCCTCCAATAGAATGGTAGGCTTAAGCCCATTGGGGGTATTAAACGAATATAACAGATACATATAGCCTCCCTTCTTTCAAATCCTTTAACGATATTTCAGGATAATTACCCTGACACTTTTGTGTTCAACGCTTCCTTGATGGCTTTTGCAAATTCATTCACAGCATCTATCGGTGTGGCAAAGTCGGTCATCCAACGAACGATCCCTTGTGCTGAGACCCACGTAGCAAACGGATATTGGCTTTGCAACGGCGCGATGATTGATTTGGGTAATTGTGCAAAAACGACATTGGTTTCAACTGGCATGACAATGGCAACATCATCTTTCACTAAGGTTGCCAGTTGTTTGGCCATTTGATTAGCGTGGCTTGCATTTTCTTTCCATAAATCATGACTCAAAAGTGCGATAAATTGAGCTGAAACATAGCGCATTTTGCTACTTAATTGCATCATTTGTTTATGGAAGAAAGCGGCACGTTGCTTCATGTGTGGATGAAATAACACGATCGCTTCTGCGCCCATTAATCCATTTTTAGTGCCGCCAAATGAAAGAATATCAACGCCGCCATTTAAGCAAATTTCACTTAATGAGACATCCAACGCACAGGCCGCATTAGCAAGGCGCGCACCATCGACATGCAAATACAGATTATTGCGACTACAAATATCCTTTATCGCTTGTAACTCGTTTAAAGTATAGACCGTTCCCCACTCGGTGCACTGAGAGATGGAAACCACTTTGGGTTGGATGCGATGTACCATGCGAACATCTTGTAGGCAAGCAAGAATGTTTTCGGGGGTTATTTTACCTTGTATTGTTTCACAGCTTATTAATTTGACACCACCGACGGCTTCAGGCGCACCGCACTCATCCACATTCAAATGCGCAGATTTGGGACATATTACCCCCTCATAAGGCTCCAGTAGTGTTTTTAGGCTAATAACATTACAAGCCGTGCCTGTTGTAGAAAACAAGACCTCACATTGACCGCCAAAATGTGCTTGTATTAGTTGGCGGGCCTGGGCGGTGAATTCATCCTCCCCATAGGCTGGTGCATACCCTGTATTGGCATGATTGATGGATGCTAGCACGGAAGGATGGACTGGCGCATTGTTGTCGCTCATAAAAGAATAACTCATTATTGTCCCCGTACTGACAAAGTCGCTAAAAAATACCTACGATCATTTAGGCTTAAAGATTTGAATGGTAACATTGATAGGATAATGATGGAAAGCCCGGCAGTTTTAGACTTTGAACCCAAGGTTCAAGTGGGAGGCGGATGTGTTGGATCAGGCTTCCTACTACGAGGCAGGCTTGCACAACACCAACATCAGGATGCGTCCCTAGATTTACGTGTTGGTTCATAAATCTGTACTACCGGACCCTAACTAAGTATAGCAAAGTATGATGGATAACGAAATACAAAACATTCTTACCAGGCAAATAACTACCTGCCCGTGAGCGTGTCCATTTAAACCCGGGCACGGGCACGCTCAAAGGCACGTATTTGTTCAGTGATTATTGTTTAGAGCCATGAAATCTTTACTAAGAATTTTTTTCTTTTTTCTGGGGCCGCTTCCAGCCCATTAGCGTGCGCTGCACAGAAGCACTTAAGGTTAGCGCATCCGGCGGTGCATCTTTGCGAATGGTACTGCCTGCTCCAATGGTTGCATTCTTTCCCACCGTGACAGGGGCGATGAGTTGTGTGTCGGATCCTATAAATGCACCATCTTCAATAATGGTTTGATATTTATTCGCACCATCATAATTACACGTAATCGTCCCCGCTCCGATATTGACATTTGAACCAATCATAACATCACCCAAATAACTTAAATGACTGGCTTTACTGCCATCAGCAAAGGTTGCTTTTTTGGTTTCAACAAAATTACCAATTTTACAATGATTGGCAAGGACTGTACCAGGACGCACCCTGGCAAATGGTCCGATTTCATTGGCGTGACCGATCAAAGCCCCTTCAATCACACTGTTGGCATGAATATGGCTATTGTTACCAATTTGACAATCTTTTAAGACACAGTTTGGACCGATATGCACCCCATCGTCTAGCGTCACTTGGCCTTCGATGACAACATTGACATCGATAAAAACATCTTTGCCATGGGTTAATATGCCTCGCACATCAAACCGGTTGGCATCCGCCAAAGACAAGCCGGCAAGTAGCAACGATTGCGCATGTTCTTTCTGCCATAAGCGTTCTAATTGATGCAATTGCAAGCGATTATTGACGCCTAGAATAGAGCTAATTTTATCCGTCACCACCGCCTCAACCGGGCACCCCTCTGCCACAGCCAGCTGGATGATTTCAGTCAAATAATATTCCCCTTGGGCATTCTTGTTCGACAACTTTGGCAACCATTGTTTTAACGATCGCGCCGGCGCACAACAAATGCCACTGTATATCTCATTAATTTGTTTTTCGGCAACACCGGCATCCTTTTCTTCAACAATCGCCTGAACGTAACCTTCTTTGTCTCGAATAATCCGTCCCAATCCGCTTGGATCGTCAACTTTTGCCGTTAATAACACCAGGGGTTCCTTTTTGGCTTGTTCCATGCGGTGAATCAGTTGCTGCAAAATGGCCGCATCAATTAAAGGAACGTCCCCGGAAAGCACTAGGACATACGATTTATCATCAATATAAGGTAGCGCTTGCATCACCGCATGGCCCGTTCCTAATTGTTCTGCTTGTTCTACCCAATTAAGTGTATTATCATTGATTGCACTGACAATTGTTTGGCTTTGGTGACCAACGATAACATGGACAGCATCAGGGTTTAACAATCGTGCTCGCTCGATAACCCATTGCAACATGGGTTTACCAGCAAGCTTTTGTAGAACTTTGACATCATGGGAGTACATGCGCGTGCCTTTGCCGGCAGCGAGAATAACAATTTGTAGTGACATGTCTTGTAATCCTGGCCTAAATGGTTAAAAATGGTTCATGATTATTAAGTGTTGTCGCTTATCATACAACGGCTAATGAAATATTCAAAATTGAAGTTAGGGAGTCGCAGACATGGAAACGATATATTTTAATTTGGTTAAAAATGGATTGATAAAGTTTGTTCAAGCCATTCACGATAGATCCGTATCAGAAGATTCCGGGTTAGGCGCCTACTTACGGAATACAAAATTGTCCGGCGAAAAGAAAGTTAAATTAAATGAACTTATTAGAAAGCTTTATGATTTAAAACACGAGGGCACCGATTTAGAATTGAAAACGCTCCTAGAAAAGCTTCTATATGACTATGAAGACATACTAATTGCGACTTGCCAGTCTCACAATAAAAGTGAAGGGGTTACTGAACATGCCCTTGATAATGGGTTTTCAATAATTACTAGAACTTACCTATTTATCGCAAGGATGGGAATGGAAAATGCTGATTTGTCCAAAGTGTCAGGTGAGTTACCAGCCTCTGTACTTTCATACTTTTGTTGCAAATATAAAATTGAGCACTTGGTCGAGCAAGTTCTAGCGCGTTATGGGCTTAATGATTCCAGTAATGGCCACCCAAAATTATCTGGCGAAAAAGAACGATTATTTGTAGAAGGTTATCTGAGCTGTCAAAATACCATAGATGGTTTAAAAGAAGATTTGCCCGATTACACCGAAAGGGTTGAGAAGATGGTCTTAGAAAGAATCAAGAATTTACGATCTGGATTAGCCTCTTTATGCTCACAAGCAACCATTGGAACTAAACAAAGCGTTGTTAGCTTTTCCTTTCTAGGATCATTGGACGTTAAAAGTAGCTACACCCCTGATGAAGGAACCATGAAACTTTATCTCGATGCGGCTGAAATGATGATAACAAAGCACATTTCGCTTGATGCGGCATTAAATCCAAAAATTTTATCAACAGAAGTATTAAAAGCACATTGAACCAATAGGATTTATGAATAATAGTATCGAAAAACAACCCTTAAGCGAGTTTACCGAAAAGGCCTATCTTGACTACGCCATGTATGTCATTTTAGACCGTGCGTTACCCCATATTGCCGATGGTTTAAAGCCAGTCCAACGTCGCATTATCTATGCCATGTCCGAGCTAGGTTTAAAATCAACGGCAAAATATAAAAAATCGGCTCGTACTGTCGGGGATGTTCTCGGTAAATTTCATCCTCATGGTGATACGGCTTGCTATGAAGCCATGGTATTAATGGCTCAACCGTTCTCCTATCGCTATCCTTTTGTTGATGGGCAAGGTAACTGGGGCTCGCCCGATGATCCCAAATCTTTTGCTGCCATGCGCTACACCGAAGCCCGCTTATCTGCCTATGCCAATCTCTTGCTGCAAGAATTGCCCATGGGCACCGTTGATTGGGTGGATAATTTTGATGGCACTTTGAAAGAGCCTTCTTTGCTTCCAGCAAGGCTGCCAAACGCATTATTAAATGGCGCAACGGGAATTGCCGTTGGTATGTCGTCTGATTTGCTGCCGCATAATTTAACCGAAGTGGCCAATGCCTGTATTCACCTATTAAAGCATCCAAACGCCAGTTTGGCTGACATCATGCAACATATTCAAGGGCCCGATTTCCCCACAGGAGCTGAGATCATCAGTTCCCGAAACACGATTACTGAAATATATGAGCAGGGAACAGGCAGCGTCAAGATGCGCGCTGTTTATAAAAAGGAGCAGTCCAACATTGTGATTACCGAACTGCCCTATCAAGTATCCGGTGCCAAAGTGATTGAGCAAATTGCAGCACAAATGCAAAGTAAAAAATTGCCGATGGTTGAAGATCTACGCGATGAGTCCGATCATGAAAACCCGACTCGCTTGGTGATTATTCCTCGTTCAAATCGCGTTGATAGCGATGGACTAATGTCGCACTTGTTTGCCACCACCGATCTGGAAAAGAATTATCGGGTTAATTTTAATTTAATCGGTTTAGACGGCAAACCTCGTGTTCGAGGTCTTGTTAACTTACTAACCGAATGGCTAACCTTCCGACTAACCACGGTTCGTAGACGTTTAACTTACCGCTTAGAAAAAGTGCTCGACCGAATTCACGTTTTAGAAGGCTTATTAACCGCTTATCTCAACATTGATGAAGTCATCGCCATTATCCGTGAAAACGATGAGCCAAAACCCGTATTGATGCAGCGTTTTAATCTCACCGATCGCCAAACCGAAGCCATTTTAGAAATGAAATTGCGTCATTTAGCAAAATTAGAAGAAATTAAAATCAAAGGCGAGCTGGATGAATTGCACCAAGAACGGGATTATTTACAATCCGTCTTAGGCGATGAAGGTAAATTAAAAAACTTGGTGAGTGAAGAAATAGCTGCTGACCGAGATGAATTTGGAGATAAACGTCGCTCACCCATCGTCGCTAGACAAGAGTCGCAAGCGTTGAGCGAAGCGGCCATTGTTCCCAATGAACCCATGACGGTGATTTTATCGCAAAAAGGCTGGATTCGTGCAGCCAAAGGTTATGATATGAATGGGGTTGAGTTAAGCTACAAGTCCGGTGATAGCTTCAAAACCCAGTGTAATGCTCGCACGAATCAACCGGTATTATTTTTTGATAGCGAAGGCAAAGTCTATTCGTTGCCGGGTCATATTTTCCCCTCTGCACGCAGCCAAGGAGAGCCGCTGACTCGATGGCTTAACCCATCGGAGGGTCAACACTTTGAATCCATGATCGCTGCGTCCGAATCACAACACCTCTTAATAGCCTCATCGGCGGGTTATGGTTTTATTGCACCGACCCAGGATTTATTGGTTAAAAACAAAAACGGAAAAGCCTGCTTGCGTTTTGCCGAAGGCGCTCACATATTGCCCCCACATACGGTTGCTGATATTGAGCAAAGCCTTGTCGCTTGCGCCACAGCGACTGGCCGATTGTTAATTTTCCCAGCAAAAGATCTCCCGATATTAAGCAAAGGGAAAGGCAATAAGCTAATTAATATCCCGCCTCTTCAAATCAAACAAGGCGAAGATGCTGTCGTTGCCACGGCCATTTTAACCAGCGAAGATGAATTAGTCGTGCATGCAGGCAAACGTCACTTCACCATAAAAGGCCAAGATATTGAGGCTTATCAAGGCGAAAGAGGTCGACGAGGTAACCGCCTTCCACGAGGCTTGCAAAACGTCTCGGGTTTATCGGTGGCAAATCCAAAATAGCCATCGTTCCTATGGGTTACCTCCCCCATTATGCCCTGTATCTTGGTCACATCTCATTGGAACGCCATATTTTTCTTCCGACCTGAACTCAAATCTGACGTTTCCCCGTAATTTCTATATTTGTGTAGAAGAGTCAGATTACGCCTGCGGCTAATGTGGGGGCTAGATTCTTTTCGTGCCTGTGCCCGGCTTTTAATGATGTCATCATATATCAACAATTAAAAATCCATGTTTGGGATAAAGTAATTATTGAAAGTTTGCACCAAAAAAAAGGTCGGGGTGGAAGCCCGACCTTAAAAAATATCAATGGTACCGGAATTATACCATTGAAGGAGATGAAGGGGTTGTTTCAACTTCTGCTGCAAATAAGTCTTCTCGTGTGGTCATCCCAAAACTGATCATCATCGCAGCGACGTTGATTAAAAGCGTTTTAAATTCGGTAGTGGATTCAACAAATGCTTGCTGCCATGTCACGGTATCTGCAGCGCTTGTATAAAGTTGAAGCAAGTCATTATAGGTTAAACTGCCATCGTCGAGCATATTTGCTAACCAATTGCTATTTTCTGAATTGGCTTGCTCAATTCGGCTTAATAATGATTGTACTTGCGTCACCACGGTATCATCATGAAATTGATCAACAGGCAACGAATGGCTCACATTAGAAATCGAATGTAAAGGTCGGAATGCTTCCTTATTTTTTACCCTCGGACTAAATCGTCCCTCTTTTTCATCGAGATGAACTGTTTCACAGCCGTGCCCATAAGTTACTTTTGCAGGAAGCGATGCATTTTTTTCTGTCTGGTGGACCACTAGGGTCATATTCAATAAGTTGGCTAAAGCCGATAATCCAGCTTTATCAATCGGTGTGCCCGCTTTTCTCAATTCTGTTGGCTTTATAATTTCGCCTTGTTGATAAAAAGCGGGAAGATATTGCACCAAATTTTGGCTCATGGCATCAACCATCAATTGTCTCAACACCCAGGTAATTTCGAGTGCTGTTCTTGACGCTTTTTGAGGCGTGCTGGTCATTAGTTCAAGGGTTTCAATGGCCGTGGCATGGGCGGCATTGGGGACACTTTCAGGAAAGTGCTGATTCAATTTATCAATTAATAATTCGGCTGCCGCTTTATTTTCAAATTTGCGTGAAACACAACGATCAACAAGGGTTAAAGCCAATGCGCGAACAAAACCATCTTGACGAAAGCTAGCGTCAAGGGTGATTTCACTCTTTTGGCCTAAACTTGGTGGATGAAAGAATCGTGTTGCCATCGAATCATGCTCACTTTATCTATATGTACACTTATAGTGTAACTCGGTTAAATTAAGGAAATATTAAGCCTTATAAGAAAATTATAGTGGATATTTTTTGTTTTTTCTGGCTCCGATAGAGCCAGGCATGCTCAATAGCCACTCAAATCATATAGATAATAGAAAAAAATAGTTATTCTTTGTTGGCTCGTTTTAGCTCATAGCAATGATGAATATTAGCCCTGCGCTTAAAATCCTCATCGATGGTTTCCTTGCTGATATTTTTTACCTCATAGCGGGCTATGATTTGTGGGGATAAACTAAATTTCCTGAGATTAGTGGAAAAATACAAAACACCATCTTCTTTTAAAAGCCGCATCGCAGCAATGATTGTTGCCTCATGATCCCGTTGAACATCAAAGGTGTCTTTCATTCGTTTTGAATTGGAAAAAGTGGGGGGATCTAAAAAAATAACATCATATTTTTCTTTGGTATTTTTCAGCCAATCCAGACAATCCGCTTGGATGAATTGATGATCACTAAACGTCAGGTGATTGAGACGAAAATTGTCTTTTGCCCAATTTAAATAAGTTTTCGATAAATCAACATTGGTTGTGTGGGCACCCGCTTTGGCAGCGTGAAGACTAGCTACGCCTGTGTAACAAAAGCAATTGAGCAACCGCTTATTGGCTGCCACTTTGGCTAATCGCTTGCGCATGGGTCGATGATCGAGAAATAGCCCCGTATCCAAATAATCGGTTAGATTGACTTTGACTTGAATATCGCCTTCATGAACGATGACTTCCTTGCCTTTGTCGGACAATTTGTCATATTGTTGCTTGCCTTTTTGTTGTCGTCGTTGCTTAACAAAAATATGACCAGGGGGCACATCTAACACTAAAGGTATGACCTGCATGGCCTCTAAGCTTCTCTGCTCTGCCTTGTGGATAGGGACTGTCACAGGTGGCGCATATTCTTGAACCACCACGCAGTCTCCATAACAGTCGATAGCAAAGGCATAATCTGGCAAGTCTGCGTCATACACGCGATAACAATCAATGGCTTGTCTTCCAGCCCATTTTTTTAGATGTTGGGCATTTTTCTTTAATCGGTTATAAAACATCTGTGCTCGGTCAGATAGTTTATCCGGCTGAGCCGATTTTAACGTGTTTCTGTCGCTTATCTGAAATAGATAAAGCTTGCATTCGATAGGGCCATTATAAAGCGTGTATTGCTTATCCGAGCGAAGACCGATTGCTTTGGCCAACATGGGGCTGGATGTCAATATGGCTGCTCGCCAGCCTTGGAACTGATGGGCCATGGTTTGCCCTAGTTGCTGATAGACAGGTATCAATGCATTCATATCCCCTAACCGCTCACCATAAGGGGGATTGGCGATTAATAAACCCGCTTTATGGGTATTTTCTATCTTATCAACTGTCTGAGTTAAAAAGCGAACCATCGGCTTAACGCCGGCTCGCTGGGCATTGTCCATTGCCGTTTTGATTAAAGCTTTATTCGTATCCGATCCGGTAATAGCCCCTTCGATACGGTGAACTTGTGTCAGCGCTTGTTGACGTAGCTTAGCCCACAAAGTGGGATTATGTTGATTCCAATGGATAAACGCTTGATCTTCACGCAATAATCCAGGTGCGATATTCGCAGCCATCTTAGCGGCCTCAATCACCAACGTCCCGGATCCACAAAAAGGATCGTGAAAGGAATAACCTTGTTTGGCCAAACTTGGCCATTGGGCTCGTATTAACATTGCCGCAGCAACATTTTCTTTAATAGGCGCCTCGCCGGCCCGTTGACGATAGCCACGCTGGTGTAAGCTATAGCCAGTTAAATCAAAGCTGATGGTTATTTCATCTTGCTTGATAAATGCATGCAATCGGATTTGTGGATTTTGCTTATCAACTGAAGGGCGCTTTCCCTGTCTAGCAAAATAATCCACAATGCCATCTTTGACCACTTGGGCGCCAAACATGGTATTACGAAACTCCTTGGAGCTGCCATGAAATTCAACGGCAAATGTCTTATCAGCATTAAAAACAGTTTGCCAGTGATACTGTTGGCATAATTGTAATAGCGCACTTTGATTATGGGCTTGTCCTGAGAATAAGATAACCTGCACGCGATTGGCAATGCGAGACCATAAACAAAGCTGGTATAAAATTCCAATCGGGGCATAGCCATACACCCCTTGAGGACTCACCGTATCGACATGCAATCCTAAAGAAGTCACTTCATCTTTGAGCAGATATTCCAACCCTCTTGGGCAGCTAACAAATACATTATAATTCATTGCATCATGGCCTTAATGAGTCGAAAAAGGCTTCGCTGTGCACCATGATTTTGCTGACTGGCATATTCCATTTTTGCTTGGCGAACGGCTTGGCGAAGCTGTTGAATGTCATCGGGTTTATATTGACTAATAAATTCCGCAAGAGCTTGGTTATCCTCTTCAATCAATCGAGTACGCCATTGTTCTGCCAAATGAAAATCCGCGGTTTCGCCTTGTCTGGAACTCAAGATAGCTTGGTAGGCAGCTTCAATGTCGCTTAAGTCATCTTGACGTAATTGCTTCGCTAACCACTTCATATGACGCTTATGAGCACCATGTTGGTGTATCTTTTTTACGTCGGCTAGGCCTTGCAAAGCGGCCTCCGATAAAGGAAGCTGGCTAAGTTCATTGGCTTTTAATTCGAGTAAATTTTTAACCAAATCAAGTACCGCATCCGCATCGCGTTTTCGCTGGCTTTTACTTACCCATTCTGAATCTTCTGACACGTTAATTACTCTTTTATCAATCAAATAGTTGTCGGGCCAAGGCCCGACCTACGAGGGCTAAGTTTTTTTTACGACATTGAAGTATTCTTTCGATTGCGATGCACATCGTATTTAAAGGGTTTATTTTTTACCGCCTCGCCCGGATCGGGCATTGCCGACGTCAACCCAGCTTCTTTAATCAGTTTTTTCGCCTCATCCGCAATCACACGATGGACTTCCGTCGTGGGGTGAATATGATCCCAAAACAAATACCCATAACACGTCGAAGGCTCTTCTAATGCACTCATGGGATGCTGGTTATAAATAAACCCAAATTGAGCGGCTGTCATGAGCTCCGGGTTGTCCTTTATCATTTCCCAGTGGCTATTATCAAACTGAGCACTTCTTTTTTTAAGGTCGGAGTATATCAAATCTGGGGCAGCTTGCACAGCATTATACCATCCACTGTACGTTCCAAAATAACATGGATCGGTTACGTTGGTTAAGTGATATGCCGCAGGATCAGCCATGGCCTTTTCGAATGCGGCATTTACATCAAAGAAAATAAGCTTAATATCAGGATATTTTCCTCTTAACTCCTCAATTTTATCCGCTAATTTTCGATTATGAACATCGGTTATTTCTTTCAGCAAGCTTGGGTTACCATATTTTTGCACAAATGGGGAGGCATTTAAATCCGGCAAGTTGGCGACCAGGAATTTATTTCCGCCATTGCGCGCAAGGGTTTCAACTGCATCGCCAATGGCATTGACAACCCCCGTGGTGATTGAATCAACATTCGAGGGTCCATTGAGGTAGTTATTGGCTCCTATCCAGATAGCAAATAAGCTTGTCGTGGGCTTATCATGGGTATGCCAGTAAAGGTAATCATCCACTTCAATGGATAATGTAAAAGGTAAATTTCCTTTTCTGGAAATCACGGCACCCGCACCACCCACAGCATAATCCTGGAAACCACCCACATTTTGTTCGCCGTACCAATCTTGGTATAAATATTCTGCCCAAATCGGTCCATTGGAAAAATGACCTTGATAATAGGGCGGGGAAATTGGCAAATAGCCCCACATATAAGCGTAGAGATTCCCATTATCGGTGAGGCTATCACCAAACATGACAAGGGAATCAAATTGGTTGAGGGGCATTGACTGGCTCGATAAAGCACTGAGACCTAATAGCAGCGATGCAAGTAATTTGCGGACCATATGGTTACTCCTTGGATTAAACAGCTTGATTACAGTTTTATCGAAAAATGCCTCCTTTTGCAATGACTATTCCCTATCAATTGACACTATTTTACCAAATAGCAACTCAAGGGCGTTGTGCGGAATATAAAAAGCAGGACTTACGTCTCAAACAATTTCAGAATTTTATCGGGGATAGGTATTGATTGATTTTTCTTATAATCGACCCAAACGATTTTACTTTGTCCTTGCGTCACTAATATATCGTTTTGATATATTTCATGATCCATCAAAAAGCTTGATCGGCCAGGGCTATGGGCTTTACTCCTAATGGTGAGAGTAGCAGGGTATACGACCGCTTTGAAATACGTTGCTGTCATCGAGATAACGACGGGGCCTTTTTTCTCCCCTAATGTGAACCCCAATGTTCCGAGCCATTGGATGCGTGACTCTTGGAAATAATCAAAATACCGGGCATTATTGATATGGCCAAGGGCATCCATATCACCCCATTCAATATCGAACGTCCTCTCATGAAAGGTAATTGTCATAACATATCCTGTGGGTCTCTATCAATTATCCAACGCACATTACTGCCATACTTATTGATTGTCAGCCAATCTCGAAGCAGGGTCAAGGTCTGTTGCAAATGGGCTCGATTGTCACTTTTAAATAGCAGTTGATAACGATATTCATCGGCCTGCCTGGCCACTTGTGCAGGGGCCGGTCCTAAGCATTGGACGGGTGAATTCGATAACCACTGTTTAACTTTGTGCAAAAAAGTGAGGACTGTGCCAGCCTTTCTCGCTTTTGCTTGAAATAGAGCAAGATGAGAAAAAGGCGGCAATTTTGCCAACTGCCGATTCGCTAGGAGCCCCTCGGCAAAACGTTCATAGCCGTATTGAATTAAGAGATTGAGCATGGGGTGCTGAGGCTGGTGAGTTTGTAACATCACTTCGCCGGCTTTATGCCCTCTTCCAGCTCTTCCAGATACTTGGATCAATAACTGCCCCATTCTTTCCACCGCTCTGAAATCAGACTGCAATAAGCCCGTGTCAGCATCGACGATAACCACGCAGGTAATATGGTGAAAATCATGCCCTTTTGCCAGCATTTGAGTACCAACAATGATTTTCACCGATTGATCGGCAATTTGAGATAATTTCTCCGCCCAATCGCCTTTGTGCTTGACTTGATCTCTATCCACCCTCAACACGGGATAGTCTGGAAACGTTTGGGTTAAAAAGGGTTCTAAGCGCTGTGTTCCGGCACCCACTGAAATCAGCTCCGTACTCTGGCATGCTTGGCAATTCACCATCGGCCTGCGATGATACCCGCATAGATGACAATGATAGCGTTCATCTTGGCGATGAAAGTTCAAATGACTATCGCAGTGTGGGCAATCGGCAATCCATCCACAAACGTGGCATAAAATGACCGGGGCAAAGCCTCGGCGATTAAGGAATACCAATACCTGGTTACCAGCGTCTAAGTGCTTTTTCATGACCTCTAATGTTGGCTTTGCCAAGCCATGATCCGGTTGATGGCGGCGCAAATCGACTATTTGGTAGTGAACTGGATGGGTGCTAATAGCACGCTGCTTAAGGACCAATCGTTGATATTTACCTAGTGCCACATTTTGCAAACTTTCTAGACTGGGTGTGGCTGATCCTAATATAACCGGCACGTTGGCTAAACTTGCTCGATAAATAGCACTGTCTCGCGCAGAATATCGCACCCCTTCTAGCTGTTTAAATGAGGCATCATGTTCCTCATCCAACACAATCAACCCGAGATTTGGTAAGGGTGTAAATAATGCCGTTCGAGTACCAATGACCAAGGAAACTTTCCCTTCTCGCGCTAAAACCCAAGCTCGAAACCGCTCATTATCATTCAACTGGGAATGGATCATCATCATCGGGTGTTTAAACCGCCTCTGAAATCGAGCTAATAATTGTGGGGTAAGGCCAATTTCTGGCACTAACAGCAACACTTGCTTACCCGCTGCAATCACATGCTCAATGACTTGCTGATAGACTTCTGTTTTACCCGAACCGGTGACTCCTTGCAGTAAGAAACATTGGTAACGATTTAAGTGTGAAACAATACTATCAACGGCTTGTTGTTGCTCGTTGTTTAACTTTGGATAGGGCTTTTCTTGCCATGCGTGCAATGGGGGAACGAGGGATTTTGTTGCCCGAATTAAACCATTTTCTTGTAAGGTCTCCCAGTGCACTTTGCTAAATCCAGCCTGGCGCATCATGGCTTCATTCACGGGATGATCCACTTGGGCTAACCAGTCCACCAGTTGTCGAAGCTTTTTCTTCCGGTTATCAAGCGGGTTACTTTCTGGGGATGCCGAAGGGTCTAATTGGTAGTCATTTTCCCAACACGTTTCAATCGATTTCCCCAATCGAAACTGCTTGGGTAATACCGTGGCCATCACCTCGGACAAAGGGGATTGATAATAGTGAGCAACCCACGTTAATAAATCGAAAAAGGCATGATCCAATAGTGGCTTTTTATCTAAAATTTCATCGATTGTTAGAATTTTGTCGGGTTCTAGTTCACTGAGGCTAAAGCCAAGGACAATCCCTATTTTTGTTTTGCCTCGAAAAGAAACCAACACTCTCGCACCCACTTCAGGCTTATTATCACCATAGGCATAATCGTAATAATCACGCATGGTATTGGCGATACAAACCTGACAAATAGGGGTGCCACCAATCATCTTTGCGCCTTATCTGACTTTCGCCAACGATGGCAAGCTGACTGCCCTGGCGCAGAAAAAACTTTCACTTTCATTTTTTCCACCCGGTGGCGAATCAGTTCGTCCTTATCCTCAATTAATTTATCGATAAACCATCGCGATAACTCTTCAACCGTGATATTTGTTAGCGGCAATAGTGTGACGTCTTCCTTCAAAAAGGGTATTTTTTTCTGGTTAAAAGTAAAATAATAATACTCATCATCTTCCGACACCGATAAATAAGGAGATTGGGTGGGCATTAAAAACGTTTGATTGAGAGAGTGGCATAAATTCTGAATTTTGTGTTTGTAATATCGATAATCAAACGTCATGCCATTGTCTTTTACCCAGGTTGTTATGCCCAGATACACGGTATAGAGATGACCATGAAGTGGCTCTCGCTCAGTCGCAGAAAAAATGGTGGTATGTCCTGCAGAGAATTTCATGCTTTCTTTTTGTAATTCGACTGTTGTCAAATAGGGTTGGGTCATTTATAAGCTCGCTCGTTTGTCAAATAGGGTAAACCCCGTTAAAGAAATATCCATTCCTTTTGTTAAAGCCATGACTTTAAATAGCTCACCCATTTCCGCTGGATGAGTCAAGTAATTGATTGCTTTGGATTGTTGAATGAGAGCCGTCTCATCATTTGCCGAATTATTTAAGCTTAACAAACCATTATTCATTAAAAAAGCAGCTTGGTTTGTAAACCCAGCGACATGCATCCCTGACTCATAGGCCGACTCAGCAATCAAGGTGAAATCCACATGAGCCGTTATGTCTTGTTCACCTGGTTTATGTAAAAAATCAGGATGGGTGTGGTGCTGATGATGGCACATCAAGGTACCGGTCTTTCTATCTGGATGATAATATTCATGACGCGGAAACCCATAATCGATGGCAATAAGCGCTCCTTGGTTTAAACAACTACCGATTTGATTGATCCATCCCTTTGCTAACCAGTTGACCTCGGAGTAATAAGGTTGGGGCAAATTGAGAGGTAGAATGACATGCTCAATATAGTGACGAAGTTTGCCATTATCCATTTTCTGCCAAGTTTCTTGTAAATCGCCTTGTTCATCAACGCCGATATAACTCTCCCACAAGCATTCTTGATCATATTTGAACCGATGAACAGGCATCGCATCAATGACTTCATTTGCCAACATGACACCCGTAAATGTTTCAGGCCAGGCCGATAACCAATGCACCCGCTCTATTAAATGAGGCAGTGCTTGTTGGATGGTTTGTTGCTGTTTGGCTTTTAAGCTGCCACTGACTTCAAGAATATAATAATTAGCCGGCAGGGCATCATCCCTTTCTAAGGCCGTTAACACATCCACACACAGACGTCCTGTGCCGGCACCAAACTCGAGAATGCTTGCTTGTTTAAGGTTAGTTAAAATTTGCAAACATTGATTGGCCAGCGTGTGGCCGAATAGGGGGGTTAGTTCCGGCGCGGTAATGAAATCACCTTGTCGGCCAAGCTTTGGGGTACTGGCGGTATAATACCCTCCTTGAGGGGCATATAATGCCTGCTGCATATAGTCAACGAAGCGAACGGGTTGGTTGGCTTTCACCCAATCTAGCATCTGCGTCATAACTCATTAAATCTCATAATACATCAAAAATTCTAGGGCGTGTCCTTATTCCATGCGTTGTAGCGAGAATGTGGACACATCCTAGATTATAACCGATATCATCGTTTGCCAAAACACTTCATTTTACGTCAGATAGGCGACTACCAGTGAAATAGCCAAACCGACACCCGCCAACAGAATATCCCGACTAATTACCCAAGCAATTTCGAGGTAGTTTCTTTCGGATTGTTTGGCAAAGCGAAGCCCTATTTCACGCCCAGCGAGCAGGCCTAAAAAAACCCAAGTTGTGCTAATTGGGATATGACTCCATATTTTTAAAAAATAGAGGTTACAAGCAAAGATTAAATCGATAAGTGTGGCCGATCGATAATCGCTAACGGATGACTTTTGTGCGACAACTTGCTGTATTCGCCCACCTCTGAGATAGACAAATAGCCCCAGAATGCAAAATAAATATCCGATAACAATCATCGCTTGCCATGCCGATAAATGCCTAGGCAAATAAACAACAACATTAGCACTATCATGCATTAACCAAATCACCCAAAGATAACTTGTGCTCAAAAACTGCCCTATTTGCCATCGTCGATTTTGTGCATCATTTAACGCTTTCGTTTTTGCAAATGCGCTGCTTAAAATCCAAAATAAAAGCAAGCCGACAACACAGGCAATGCCATAGCCAAACAGGGATTTGACAATAATCTTACCGATCGTATCGTTAGAACCAAAAACACTCAGGACAAGAAAGGTAGTTGAAACAGGCATACGCCAATGCGTTAGCACAACAAGGACAATTGGGCTTAAAAGTTCTAAATAATCAAATGTCGTGGGTTGAGGGATTGATTGTAGACGACCATAGGCCAAATCGCCGTTTCCTTGATACCAACCATAGGATAACGTTAATATCAATAACCCACCGATAAAGATCCATAACATGTAACCCGAGATTTTTTTGGTGCTGGTTAGAAATGTTCCGAGTGTTTGTATGCTGTCATTGGCTATCACACTGTATCCAGCGACGGCAAACCCGAACCACATCGCATAGCGGGGTGTATCATGAATAAACCAGGCAAGGATGCTCAGTCCAAGAATGAACATATAGAACGCTAAGGGTCGTCCTAATTTCGTCATGAGCATCTTAATAATGGATAATATAAACAGGACTTATGAAAAACCCAAAGGCCGAGGCATAAACATTTTTCAATGAGGGAGTTTAGACTAACTAAATGACCGAATTGAAACATGTTTATAACGAAGAGATTGGGGGTTTTTCGTAAGTCCTGATAAATTGACTTTAAACGACCTGGGTATTGCTGTCAATCATATTGAGCAATTTGAGTTAACTTGGGTATAATTAACTGTATATTAAATTGAACGACTTTCACGCTTTAACGCAAAGTGTAAGAAGTCACCACTTGTTACAATAGGCCATCTATGTCTAACCCCATCGCTTTAATTACCGGCAGCGCCCGACGAATCGGTGCCCACACCGCCAAATACCTTCACAATAATGGCGTTGATGTGATTATCCATTGCCACCACTCTCGCCAACAAGGCCAAGCCTTGGTCGACGAACTAAACCAAACCCGATTACAATCGGCTTGGTTAGTTGAACAAGACTTATCAGAACCCCAAGCGGCTGAAGCAATTTTGGCACACGTTAAATCCTTGGGACTTACTATCACCTACTTAATCAATAATGCCTCTGTATTTATTAAAAATGACGAGTCTATTAATGGCTTAGACAGTTGGGAGGCGCAATTTCACATCAATACCAAAATGCCTTATGCATTAAGCCTTGCTTTTCAGCCAATGTTAAAAGCAAATCAAGGCGCCATTATTAATATAACCGATATTCATAGCTTAACACCGCTGAAAGACTACACGATCTATTGCCAAAGCAAAGCAGCGCTCGCCATGCAAACCCGCGCTTTAGCCAAGCAATTTGCCCCAGATATCCGCGTGAATGCCGTTGCTCCTGGCGCCATTGCTTGGCCTGAAGAGGCGAATGCTTTATCTAAAGCACAGCAGCAATCCATCATTGATAAAACGTATCTTAAAAAGCATGGCCACCCTGATTTCATTGCCCAAGCTGTGTATGCCCTAATTAGCAATCCATTTATTACCGGCCAACATTTATGCGTTGATGGTGGTCGTTAATTCAGCCTAAACAACACGTTGACGATTACTTGATTTTGATTATCTATCTTGTCAGAATGCTGATTTTAGATAAGAGGGGTTATATATGCTTGATCAATCCGTTGAATCGGTTGAATTTAAAGCGACCAGCAACCTCGCTGGAAAGCTTGGCGATTTTAAAGGAAGCTGGTTAGTGCTTTACTTCTATCCCAAGGACGCAACACCCGGTTGCACCACTGAAGGGCAAGATTTCCGCGATAAATTCAGTGAATTTACAGCGTCTCAGGCAACCATTTTTGGTATTTCACGTGACAGTTTGGCTTCTCATGAAACATTTAAACAAAAACAATCTTTCCCGTTTGAGTTAATCAGTGATTCTGATGAAATGCTATGCAAATTGTTTGATGTGATTAAAATGAAAAACATGTATGGCAAACAAGTAAGAGGCATTGAGAGGAGCACCTTCATCATCAATCCTAACAGCGTATGCGTTAAAGAATGGCGCAAAGTCAAGGTCCCTGGTCATGTTGATGAGGTCCTTAACTTCCTGCAAAGCCAACGCTAAAAGCAAACTTTCTAAGCTAGGGCGTTTCCTCATGCCATTCGATGGAGCAAGAATGTGGATACGTCCTATGTCAGATTTAATTTGGTATTTGTTTTACGTGATTTACAGAATGTTTCCGATACGGCAAATACAATGATTATCAATCCAATGGTCCAGCAGCTAACATGGGCCCCATGGTGCCAATAAACTGTGACAGTCCAATAAACAAAGCGGCATTTTTACGGGGCAGCCAATCATAGACTGAGATAAGCAGGCATATAAAGCCAAAGGATGGGCATTTTTTGTATTTAGGTGGTGCCGAGAAGAGGACTCGAACCTCCACGGGGTTGCCCCCACTAGCACCTGAAGCTAGCGTGTCTACCAATTCCACCACCTCGGCTTTTGTGGTGTGATAACTATACTCAATACACCTTAAAAAGCAAGTGTTTTGAATGGTCCGTGGTTTATTGTGCGTGCTATTTCGTATTCAAACGATAATTTACTGGATTAATTCTAATTGTTTATCAATCCATGACTCAATACGCAAATGTTCTAATACCATCTGTAAATCTTGAAATTGATGGCCTAAATGATAGAACAAATTATCATCCTGTTGGACTAATTCACTGATTGAGTAGTAGGCTGAACGGCCAAGTTTGGCGTAATAGGAAATAGAGACTCTTCTTCGACTGGCCACACCAGGAAATAGCCCACAAAATAATAAACTTTTATCACCTAAATCTTGCAACAAATCAATTTGAATCTTTTTGGGCTTATCAAGTGACTGGAAGTAATCAATCGCCAAGATCGATTCGATTAGACGAGGCTTTTGCGCATATCGCATTAACATCAGCACCAAATAACTTTCGGTATTTTCTTTTAACATTAGTTGGCTACGCTGTTGGGCTTCATTCACTAAGGCATGCCACTGGCTCATATCAGTTGGATGTAGAATTAAAGATTCCATACAGCCTCCTTTGTTCTTATACTGATGCTCATCCCAACATTTCCAACGCTCAGTATGAGCATTTATATCTAGTTATATTATAATTTTAGCAAAAATATAACTTCAAGCTTATTTTATCAAAGGATTCATCCATAACGAGTGAGAAAATCATTTTTATCATCCAAATTTTTGCCTCCGGCTAAGGGAGTAGCCATTGACATATTCATCATTATCAGGCATAAACCCCCTACAACGAAGCTATTCATCGGGGGCACTATGACGATAAAATCAGATAACTGGATAAAAAAAATGGCAGAGGAACATCAGATGATTAGTCCCTTTGAGCCACGCCAAGTTCGCGAACATGGCCAAGCAAAAACAATCTCTTATGGTTTGTCGAGCTATGGCTATGACGTCCGATGTGCCGATGAATTCAAGGTGTTTACAAATATTAATTCGGCAATGGTCGATCCAAAAGCCTTTGATCAAAAGAGCTTTGTCGATGTTCAATCAAATGTCTGTATAATCCCGCCCAATTCTTTTGCACTTGCCAGAACAGTTGAATATTTTCGCATTCCTCGAGATGTTCTGACTATCTGTCTAGGTAAATCCACTTACGCGCGTTGCGGGATCATTGTCAATGTGACGCCACTTGAACCTGAGTGGGAGGGACACGTCACTTTGGAATTTTCCAATACAACACCTTTACCAGCTAAAATATATGCCTATGAAGGGGTTGCGCAAATGTTATTCTTGCAATCTGATGATATATGCTCAGTTAGCTATAAAGATAGATCAGGAAAATATCAAGGCCAAACTGGTGTCACCCTACCCGAGGCTTAGAGAATCCGATGATGATAAGAATCCCCATGCATTATCCTTTAGCATGGGGGATATGCTATTCGTCTACTTCTTTAATTGGATGGCTATTTCTGGACGCATCAACCCGCTCTTTCAGTTCTTTTCCTGGTTTGAAATGAGGACTGTATTTTGATGTCGTAACCACTTTTTCACCCGTTTTTGGATTATGGGCATTTCTTGGTGGGCGATGGTGCAGACAGAAACTACCAAACCCTCTTATTTCAATGCGTTTTTTACCCATTAAGGTATCACTCATATGCTCCAATATATAATTGACAGCTTTTGCTATCTGCTTTTCTGGTAAATGCATCATATCTGATGATAGTTTTGCAATTAGTTCTGATTTTATCATATAGACCTCAGCTTGCCTTATCGAACCATTGACTAACGCCTTCAACGACTTTCACTGCTGTATTTGACAACACGTAGTCAGATCTACCTATCATACATGCCCGTTAACATGTTGATTATTAAAGTATAGTCTAGCATGAAATTTATTCAAATTTTAGCATCATGATTTTATCTTTCTTGTATTAGGTTATTACGATAGAACATTCACAAGCTTATAGGCTAGTTAGATTTTTTTCTGTGAATGTATGCTTTTACAATCCCCCAGCTCATGAGCACATCTGTGCAGTAGATTATCGTATAGGATTCAAGTGGAATGGATTTGGTCGTGGTTATCACAATGGCATCATTTTTAAGAAGCGCTAATTTATCCATTAACTGTGACCATAAATCCCCGATGATTGCCGTTGAGTTAATAAATATTAAATTTCCGTCGCACCAATCACACAACAAAAAGTCGTTATGGTTAAAATGGATAACCGGTTCTTTATGGATATAGTTTGGATGTGTAATCAGTCGTTGTTTAATTTGTTGAGCTTGTTCATCTAAGGTATTCAAACGTTCGATCCCTGTCGCTTTTTTTAGAGGAAATACCATTGCAGCTGCCACTACTGCTTTGCCAGCGCCGCTGCCCAAATCATAAAAAATGGTTTCTTGGCCAGGCTTACACAAACTGAGGAGTGCAATAAACGACTGAAATCGTATCTCCCCATAAGTTAATGCAAATTCATCCTTTTGCTGCCTAGCTAACTTCGATGCTTCGAAACCATTTATTTCTAAGTATAAATCATTAAATACCGATTCATGCTTGTCAATGTCGAGCTCTTTTCGCCATATTTTCAATCGGTTATTACGAAAATACGCCGGCAAAAGTAGGACCATAATGCTTACAAGTGCTAACACTAACCATAGGCTATCCCAAATTGTTGACTTCATGCGTTAAAATCCGCTCTCGTTCTTGATGACTCAATGATGGCCAAGCTTTGATCAATACTTTGCCTGCTTCTCGCTCATTTAATGCAACTTGATGGATTTCCCATGGCCATTCATCACTGATGTACATACCGATTGTTAATGAGGTGACTAACGTTGTAATCAAAACCAAAGTTGCGGTGCGCCATTGAAAATTTCGCATCATTTTTGTGCTAGTCTGAACCGCTGTTTGAGCGACTTGCTCTACCTGATCACAACTATCAGCGGCTATTCGCCTGAAGTAATCCACATCATAATCAGATAACTGTGCCTCAATTTTATTGACCGTTTCTTGACAATGTTCTTCTATTTCTCTTGTACATTGACTCACGGCTTTCGACAAACTTAATTTTTCATGGCCAAATATATCTGAGATGGTCTGTTGCAGGTCGCTTAAACTTGCTATTTTTTTTTCAAATAAGGTAATTGCTTCATTAAGTTGGACTTTCAGACGAGCTATCCCTGCTTCTGAGAGCGTATCTTTCACGCTATCTAAGTCTTTTTGTATCGCTTGTTGCTGCTGATCGAAACGTGATTGTTGATTATCAAATGATTCCTGTTGTTGGTGACGCCAAGCCACCAATTTTGTTTCTGCCAATTCAAAATAGGCTATAAATTCGCCAGTATGTCTCAGCAGGTCCTTTATTTGCTGCAATTCTTGATCGGATAATTGTTTCATCCTATCCTCCATATCCGTCTGTCTTACAGTAACTGTTTCTTTAATAAACGTGATTGAAACAGGTTCTAAGGCTTTCCATGGCAGAGAAGAATAGCACTACCCATGATCTATCATGGCGAACTTTAACAAAATGCTCAAGTAAATTTTTAAAAATTTTATAACTTTTACACAGAGTGAGAATTTATAGGTGCATTATCTGTATCAGCCACGATAAATCACAGAATTTCACGGGTTGCTGAGAGTGTCCTTATCGTCTTGTGATTATTTTCCCATACATCAGCTTCATTAAACATCAATATTTTCTGCGTCTAACGCATTTTCTTCGATGAATTCTCGACGTGGCTCAACGTCATCCCCCATCAAGGTTGTGAATATTTCGTCAGCGCTTATGGCATCTTCGATTTTTACCTGTAGCATACGCCTTACGTCTGGGTCCATGGTTGTTTCCCAAAGTTGCTCGGGATTCATTTCACCAAGGCCTTTATAACGCTGTATTGATTGACCTTTCTTAGCTTCTATTAATAACCAATTAAGCGCCTGCTCAAAACTATCAATTGGTTCTATTTTATCGCCACGTTGTACATAAGCACCTTCTTCAATTAGGCTATTTATTTTACGACCAAGTGCTGTCATTTTTTGATAGTCTTGTGAAGAAAACCATTCTGGGGGAAGGTTGATTGCTGTGGTTAAACCATGTTGAATAATGGCAATCTCCGGGTGATAATAGCCTTCGCCATTCATTTTAGCGGTGACTCGATATTCAACTCCTTTTTTACCCAGTTGATTCAACGACAAAGTCAGTTTTTCACACCAGTTGGACACTTTGGTCTCATCCTTCAGTGCCGATACCTCCATGGCAGTTAAGTAGACCATCCGCCACAACGCGTCTACCGTATATTTTCGAGTATGTCGACTAACAATTTTCTCAATACCTCGATATTCCCTGACGAGATCTTCTAACGCTACAGAAGAAATAGGAGGCACGTCGCCACCCGGATATAGTGAGGCACCTTCTAATGCTGTTTGTGTTAAATATTCAAACAACGCATCATCATCTTTGACATAATATTCTTGCTTTCCTTTTTTTACTTTGTAGAGAGGCGGCTGGGCGATATACATGTAACCGCGCTCAATCAATTCGGGCATTTGCCTATAAAAGAAGGTTAATAGGAGCGTGCGGATGTGGGATCCATCCACGTCGGCATCGGTCATAATTATGATTCGATGATAACGCAATTTATCAGGGTTGTATTCATCTTTACCGATGCCACAACCTAACGCGGTAATTAGCGTGGCAACTTCTTGAGAGGATAGCATTTTATCAAAGCGTGCTTTTTCAACGTTCAGGATTTTACCTTTCAGTGGCAATATTGCCTGGAAGCGTCGATCACGCCCCTGCTTAGCCGAACCACCCGCTGAATCACCCTCAACAATATATAATTCTGATAAGGCGGGGTCTTTTTCTTGGCAATCGGCCAACTTTCCTGGAAGCCCAGATATTTCGAGAGCTCCTTTTCGTCGAGTCATCTCTCTTGCTTTTCTGGCAGCTTCCCGCGCTCTAGCAGCATCAACAATTTTACCCACAATCGATTTGGCTGACGTTGGATTTTCAAGAAGAAAATCATTTAGATGCTGGGCAACTAATGATTCAACCACTGCTTTCACTTCAGACGATACGAGTTTATCTTTTGTTTGTGAAGAAAATTTGGGATCTGGCACCTTCACTGACAATACGGCTGTTAACCCTTCCCGTGCATCATCCCCTGTTGTCACAACTTTTGCTTTTTTTGCCAGACCTTCAGATTCTATATATTGATTCAATGTTCTTGTTAATCCAGCACGAAATCCCGCTAAATGAGTTCCACCATCTTTTTGGGGAATGTTATTGGTGTAACAAAATATGTTTTCTTGAAAGGAATCGTTCCACTGCATGGATAATTCAACGACAATATTGTCTTTTTCACCCGATAAAGAAAATACTTCCGGTATGATGGGATTTTTCTTTTTGTTAAGGTGCTCAACAAATGCTTTAATTCCCCCTTCATATTCAAAGATATCTTCCTGATCATTGCGCAAGTCTTTTAAACGAATTTTTACACCTGAATTCAAAAAGGAAAGCTCACGCAATCGTTTTGCTAGTAAGTCATAATGGAATTTGATGTTGGTAAATGTCGCAGGACTTGGTTTAAACCACACCTCGGTACCACTAAGATCTGTCTTTCCAGTTATCGCCAAAGGCGCCGTAGGAACACCATTGACATAACTTTGTTCATGAATCGATCCTTCACGAAATATTTTTAACTTCAATTCTTCCGATAAAGCATTAACAACAGACACCCCAACGCCGTGTAATCCCCCAGAAACCTTATATGAATTATCATCAAACTTCCCACCAGCATGGAGGATTGTCATAATTACTTCGGCGGCTGAACGCCCTTCTTCTTTGTGGATATCGACAGGTATACCGCGTCCATTATCTCGAACTGTAATGGATTCATCACTATGAATGAACACGTCAATCTGCGAGCAATAGCCAGCTAATGCTTCATCGATGGAGTTATCAACGACTTCAAATACCATATGATGCAAACCGGTGCCATCATCGGTGTCTCCGATATACATACCGGGTCGTTTGCGAACAGCATCCAATCCTTTTAATACTTTAATATTCGACGAATCATAGCTTGCATTAACACTCATTGAAAATCCTCTATTGCATAAGAGATGCGCTTATTGACAAAGCCTTATTATACCAGCTTTTCTACTTTTTTTGTAATAGTTACAGTGTCACAATTTGATTACCGTTTTTTGACTTTTCAAGGGGTAGTTCTATCATTTTACCTTCTGGAAATACATCTAACTTCTGTTTGTCATGCGCTAATACTGTCAAAAAAAATTGATCGTCACTGTTTTTAATATAATTAGCAAGTTGTTTTTGGTGCTGCGCATCCAGTTCTGCAAATATGTCATCCATTAAATGGATACATTGTTTGTTTAATAGTTGGCTTTGACTCAATTTTAGCCCGATAAGCGCAATTTTTTGCTGTCCTCTGGATAATATTTTCTTTGCTTGTGTTTCATCTGTTTCTAGCAAAATATCTGCCTGATGGATTCCAACACTGGTATATCCTCTGTGTATATCTCTTTCAATGTTATTTGCCAGGGATTCTCTCAGTGATAAACCGCTGTCTTTTTTATCCCAACCTTTGTCATAATTCAACTGGATAGTTAGATTGCTTAATTGCTTTAGTACTGTAGTGTACTCAATTTTTAATAATTTAATATAATCTGAACGCATTGATGAAATGCGCTCACCAACTTGCGCCAGCTGATCGTCCCAGGGATTGAGCAACTCCTTTTTAGGTTTTTGTTTTAATAAACTGTTGCGCTGCTTAAGAATTTGTTTATACCGTTTCCAATATTGCAGATAATCATGTTTCACGTGAAACATTCCCCAATCCAACATAGCACGCCGAATGGTTGGTCCTGCATCCATGATTTGAAATATATCTTGGTAATAGATTTGACAAGGCATCAAATAAGCCAGTTGACTGGTGGATAAACAAGGTTGTTCATCAATTTTTACAATAGTAGGCATATTTAGGGATTTAGCTATCATTAAATGCGAGTATCCGTCATTGCCATGAATAACTAACTGCCCTTGACCATGTTGAATTAAAGGGGATATCTCTCTGGTTTTAAATGAATGCCCACTACTAAGTAGGTAAATAGCTTCAAGTATGGTTGTTTTACCGGTGGCATTTTCACCTAAAATATAATTACATTTGTTATTAAATGTCAGCTTGGCTGTATTAAAAGATCGTAAGGAATGTACTTGCAACTGCTGAAGAATCATAGCTTCATTGGCATAATAATGTATTGGTACGCTTCATCAGCTAAACTTTCAAAAAGTAAACTACTATTTTCATCAACAAAGGACAACCTTATCAACCCGTCTTGGCAATGATTAATCACATCCAGTAAATAGGCAGCATTCAGACCTAATTGTATAGGTTGGCCATCAACTTCAGCTGAAACAATTTCTTTGGCTTCTTCTTGTTGTTGATTATTAGCAGTCAACTGTAACTGCCCAGATTGTACAGACACAACTATTGCTTTTGTCTTTTCATGCGCCAAAATGGTAATTCGATTTAACGCTTTCTTTAACGAATCACGATCCAGCAGGACAAACGTGTTTAGCTGTTTTGGAATTGCCTTTTGGTAGGGAGGATAACGAGATTCAACTAATTTAGTATTAAACGAGAAAATCTTAGTTTTTAAACAAAAATGACTTTCCCCGGCAGAAATATCGACCTTTTCATCCTCGATAGCCGATAATAAACGGAGCAATTCAAGAACAGCTTTTCGAGGAACAATGATACGATGCGGAATCTCAACTCGTGTTTCATCCGTATGACAAATAGCTAGCCGATGACCATCCGTTGCAACGGCAGTGGTACCTTGGGCATCAAACGATAACAGCATGCCATTTAGAAAAACACGGACATCTTGTTGTGACATTGAAAAATAGGTGGATTGTAAAAGATGAGTCAACCGAGCTTTAGAAAGACTCAATTCAACAAGATTTTGCGGCTGCTCACTAATAGGAAAGCCATCTGCTGGTAACGTGGCAAGCTTAAAATGGCTATGTTTATCCCGGATAACAAGCTGCTTTTCTTCAACAACGATAAGTGGTTTTGCATCATCATCCAAAGAACGGATAATATCAACAAATTTTTTAGCGGGTACTGTGGTCTGACCAGTACCATTAGCATTATCAACCTTCAACCTTGCCGTTACATCAATTTCAAGATCAGTTGCCGATAAAATTAATTCTTCATGATTTAATGTTAATAAAATATTAGACAAAATAGGCATTGATTGTTTTCGATCGACTGCGCCAGCTACTGTTAGCAAAGGCAACTGTAAGGCTGCTTTATCAATAGAAAATTGAAACATTATAACCCATCTCCTAAGACGACAAGGTACGCATTAAATTTTTATAATCATCTGCAAAATCAGAATCTTCTTGAACTAAATCTTTAACCTTTCGGCAAGCATGTATCACCGTCGTATGATCGCGCCCCCCAAACAAATCACCAATTTCAGGCAAACTATGATTGGTTAATTCCTTGGCTAAAGCCATTGCCATTTGTCTAGGTCTAGCAATAGAACGACTACGTCTTTTAGATAAAAGATCAGCAACCTTTACTTTATAATAATCAGAAACGGTCTTTTGAATATTTTCAATGGTAACCAATTTATCTTGTAGCGCTAAAAGATCCCGCAATGCTTCATGCACAAACTCGATGGTAATTGTCTTGCCAGTAAAGTGTGCATTGGCTATAACACGCCGTAAAGCCCCTTCCAATTCTCTCACATTGGAGCGGATGCGTTTAGCGATGAAAAAAGCAACTTCATATGGAAGTTCAATATTAGCAGCTTCTGCTTTTGAAATTAAAATAGCCACACGAGTCTCAAGTTCAGGTGGCTCAACAGCAACCGTTAACCCCCAACCAAATCGTGATTTCAGCCGCTCTTCCATGCCTTCGATTTCTTTTGGATAGCGATCTGACGTCAAAATAATTTGTTTTTGCCCTTCCAGTAACGCATTGAAAGTATGAAAAAATTCTTCTTGCGATCGATCTTTTCCAGCAAAGAACTGAATATCATCAATCAATAATGCATTGAGTGAACGATAAAACCGTTTAAATTCATTAATAGTATTGGTTTGTAACGCTTTAACCATATCAGCAACAAAACGTTCCGAGTGTAAATAAAGAACCTTTGCATCAGGGTTTTTACTAAGAATTTCATTTCCTATGGCATGCATTAGGTGGGTTTTGCCTAAGCCAACACCTCCATAAATAAATAACGGATTGTAAGCACCACCTGGCTTTTCAGCGACTTGAAGTGAAGCAGCACGTGCAAGCTGGTTTGAATTGCCCTCGACATAACGGTCAAATCGAAAATCAGGGTTTAAATGACTATGTTTATAATCAGCGGCCTTTTTCATGACTTTACGAACAGACGTTGAAGGACGGTCTGTGACTTCATTTAGCTCAGGAACCTTATTAATTTTCTTAGTTTTATTTGCAGGAATGTTCGTGTTGGAAGAACCAATTTCTATTGAAACGGCTTGTATGGCCGTGGGTTCAAAATGATTAACCAGCTCAATAATGCGATTTAAAAAGTGTTTTTTTAACCAATCCACAACAAATCGATTTGGTGCATACAAAGTTAATATTGAATCAGTAATATCAGCCTGAAGTGGTCTTAACCAAGTATTAAGTTGTTGTTCAGAGAATTCGTCTTCCAATATTTGAAGACACCTATCCCAAACATCAAGTTTTTTGTTACTCGATATAGTCACCAAAAACTCCAGAATTTGAGGGTTATCCTAAGGTGTGAGGAACAGAATTACATAACTAGAAAGTTCAACACACGATTAATTGATAATGGCTGTATGAATCATCAGTGTATGATTTAAGTTATCCACAGGTCAACGGGTTTGTAAAAAAAATTATGCCTTATCATTTAAAATAGAACAATCTTTTTCGATTTTAAAAACCATTTCGTAGAATAATAACCTGAATATTGATCTGTGGATAGAGGTGAATAACTTAATAATAAATTGGTTGTCACTGACAAAAGTTAAAAGTTATTATCAGAATAACACTGCACTATTCATGGAATATAAACAGGTATTAATTCCCGTATCCATATGATAATTAATATTATTTATGAGTTAACCACAGAATTTTAAAACATAATAACAAATATAAGTATTTTTTCTTAATTTATTTTATTATTAGTAAATCATATTTTGGCAAACTATCGGTTTCATTTTATAAATTTTGTTTCCCTATTCACTAGGGCTATCTAACAACGACATTTTTTCTTCACTCAACGAAAAAAAGATGAAAAAAATTGACACAAGGCATCATATTCCCTATTATTGCCTACCTAATTATATAATTCAGTCAAAGGTATGATTTATCATGAAACGTACATTTCAACCCAGTAATTTAAAACGTAAGCGTGATCATGGCTTTCGTGCACGCATGGCCACTCGTGGTGGACGAGCTGTTCTAAGTCGGCGTAGAGCTAAAGGACGTAAACGTCTATCCGCGTAGTGAACACATTCCCTAAAACGAAGCGATTAGTTCAGGCATCCGATTTTAAATTTGTTTTTGATCAGGCAAACAAAATCAAAAGCCCCTCGTTCCTGGTATTACATAAGCCGGGTTTAACATTAGAAAGTCGATTGGGTTTGGCAATATCAAAAAAGAAAATTGCCAAAGCCCACGATCGTAACCGGATTAAACGGATTGTCCGAGAATCGTTTAGGCAGCAACATCTCCCAGCGGTTGATGTGGTTGTTATCGCTCATTTTGGGGGAGAACTACAAGAAAACGCCGTTTTATTTAGGCAATTAGGTAAGATATGGTTAAAATTAACACAGTATTACGCCATCTAATTTGTTTACCAATAAAATTGTATCAACTAATTATCAGCCCTCTTCTTGGGGAGCATTGTCGATTTTATCCCAGTTGCTCACAGTATGCGATTGATGCGATTCAACATCGCGGGATTGTCATGGGGATTTGGTTAACTTTTCATCGTTTATGTCGCTGCCACCCCGGTTGTAAAGGGGGGTACGATCCCGTTCAATTGACTGAAGAGAATTAATTATGGACTTACGTCGTGTTGTTTTATATTCGATTTTAGCGCTAATTGTTTATAATCTTTGGATTGCTTGGCAACAAGATTATCCCCCTGTGAAAGTTGACTCCCAACTGAGTGCAACGAATAGCACCCCTTCAACCGCTTCGTCTGATTTACCAATGCCTCATGGGGAAGTGATTCAAACCCAAAACCCAAATCAAGAGCAAGCGTCGGTAGACACCAGTGCACCTGAAATCGATAAATTAGCTGATAAACAGCAACTTATATCCGTCAAAACCGATGTTTTAAGTATGAAAATTGATCTGGCCCATGGGGATATCGTTGAAGCAAAACTGTTGGATTATCCCGTAAGTGTTGAACAAAAAAACAAACCCATCACGTTATTAAATAACAGTGAAAATGAGACATATATAGCACGTAGCCAAATGGTTGCTTTAGAAAATAAAGCACCTAAACCATTAAAGATTGAATGGCAAACTGCAAAGAGTGATTATCAACTTAACACAGGCGATGATCAGTTAACCGTTACATTAGTTGGTAGAGATAAACAAGGCAATCAAGTTAAAAAACACTTCTATTTGAAACGAGGCGATTATTTAGTAAATGTCTCTTATGATTTCAACAACAGTACAAATACAACAAAGCGAATTTATCAGATTAATCAGATTGTTCGTGAACAACCTAAAGAAGATCCATCTGGGTTATTTCATATAGGTTCATTTACAGGGGCCTCCTACTCTAACCCTGGGGAAAAGCTGTATCAAAAAGTCAGTTTTAAACAAATGACTAAATCGAACCTCAATGTGAAAACGCAAGGTGGTTGGATTGCTATGCAACAGCATTATTTCTTAACGGCATGGGTACCCGAAGCAAATCAAAAGAACACTATTTTTACCCGCTCTTCCAATGAATTATATACTATCGGACTAGTTGGGCCTTCTGTGGCAATATCACCAGGAAAATCCCATCAGTTTAATCAACAGATCTATATCGGACCAGAAATTACCAGCGTGCTTAAAACAATAGCGCCAGGTTTAGATATGACCATTGATTATGGCTTGTTATGGTTCCTATCGTCACTATTATTTGCCGTCATGAAAGCAATTCATAGTGTGGTTGGAAACTGGGGCTGGTCAATCGTGTTAGTAACGGTGTTAATTAAACTCGCCTTTTATCGACTATCGGCGACGAGCTATAAGTCGATGGCTAATATGCGTAAACTCCAACCTAAACTCGAAGCATTACGCCAACGATATGGTGATGATAAAGCCAAACTAAGCCAGGAAACGATGGCTTTATATCGTAAAGAAAAGATAAACCCATTAGGGGGATGTTTACCAATCCTTGTTCAAATACCTGTGTTTATTGCCTTGTATTGGGTATTATTAGAAAGTGTTGAATTACGTCAAGCCCCCTTTATTGGCTGGATACAGGATTTATCTGTCGCCGATCCTTATCACATATTACCAATCATCATGGGCTTGACGATGCTTATTCAACAAAAGTTAAACCCCGCTCCGCCCGATCCAATGCAAGCGAAGATGATGATGTTCTTGCCTGTTGTTTTCACCGCCTTATTTTGGGGATTCCCAGCTGGTTTAGTACTCTATTGGATAGTCAATAATACCCTTTCAATTTTGCAGCAGTGGTATATCACCAATAAATTCAGTGAAAATAAGGCATTGAAAAAATTGAAAAAAGCTTAATTATGAGCGATGACACCATTGTGGCCTGTGCAACACCACCTGGACAAGGTGGTGTTGGCATTTTAAGAATATCCGGACCAAAAACACTATCACTCATCAAAGCTTTGACTCGAAGACAGCAGTTTAAGCCGCGTTATGCAACCTATATCCATATTTACGATTTAGATGACAACACGTTAGATTCAGGAATTGGGATCTATTTTCCTGGACCGCATTCCTTTACAGGTGAAGATGTGTTTGAGCTGCAGCTACATGGTTCACCAATAATGCTCGACGCAATTATCAAAAAAATCACGGAAGAAGGCGCTCGACTAGCTCAACCTGGAGAGTTTTCACTGCGTGCATTTTTAAATAATAAAATCGATTTGATTCAAGCAGAAGCTATCGCTGATTTAATCGCTGCACAATCACTTACTTCAGCGAAAATGGCAGGCCAATCATTGCAGGGTAATTTCTCTCGCCGAATAAATGAGTTAAATGAACGGATTATTCATTTAAGAATGTATGTTGAAGCAGCTATTGATTTCCCAGAAGAAGAAATCGATTTTATTAGCGAGGGGCATGTTGCTGAACAGCTGGATAGTATTATTGAACAAGTCCGAATAATAATTTCTCAAGCTGGACAAGGTGTGATGATGCGAGAAGGGGTTACCATTGTGATAGCTGGGCAACCCAATGTTGGCAAATCAACGTTAATTAATGCTTTGGCTGAAAAAGAAGTTGCCATTGTCACAGATATCGCTGGAACAACACGCGATGTAATGCGGGAATATATATTAATTGATGATATCCCGGTGCATATCATTGACACAGCTGGTTTAAGGGAAAGTGATGATCCTGTTGAGAAGGTTGGTATTGCTAAAGCATGGCAAGCGTTAGCGCAGGCAGATTGTCTTTTATATTTGATTGATATCAACGAACATGATGAGGAGCATCCTCTGACAGCAGAGATAAAAAAAAAGCTAGCCAAATCGACACCTATCTTACGGGTGTATAATAAAATTGATACGGTAAAACTGCCAGCAAAAATATCTGAAAACACAGCCTATATCAGTGCAAAAAAAGAAATTGGTTTAGATGCATTGAAACAGAAAATTAAACAACTCATTGGCCAATATGATTTCGAAGGGCAATTTATGGCAAGACGACGACATGTCGATGCCCTAACTCAATGCCTGCAACTGCTTGTTAATGGGAAGGAACAGCTCCATCAGCATAAAGCAGGTGAATTGCTTGCGGATGATTTAACCCACGCTCATCGCGCCCTTTCGCAAATCACCGGTGAGTATCACGCAGATGATCTGTTAGGCGAGATTTTTTCATCGTTTTGTATTGGAAAATAGGATAAATGATTAACTTTTGAGGAGTAACGTTGTAAAAGAGTCATGGATAAGCACTCATATTATACAAACAGTATTGTGTAAAAAGAAATAAAGTGGTATATTTTTAGTCTGTCTGTTTTTTATGAGTGTATGTTAATGACAAATATAACAGCTACTGCTGCTCAAGAGAAAATAGTCCCTTTTTACGCTCATAAAAAGTCTTTTTTCGATGGCTCAGCAAAAAATGAAGTGCGATATGCTGCCTTGCTATCCGATCACATGACATCATCAGAATTATTTGTTAATCAGGATGTTATACATCAAGAATTCGACGATCTAAGTGCCGTTTTGGATACGATGAATGTCGATGAAAACACGGAGCAGTTTTTCTATTTCTCATTATATTGCTGCTATTTATTGGAAAAATATCATGCCGCATGCGGTGATTTTTACAAAACGCAGCATTATAAACAAAAGGCACAAGCCTTAATTGACAAGTTAAATCGCGTTGAAAATGTGCAAAACGTTGAACAAAGAAAACAATTCTTAGCTGCCTTGTCGCAAACGTTCCAAGATACATGGGATGAGGCTAAGCAGTCAGTGCTTAACCCAGGAAAATTCGCACAAACAATCGGTTATATCAATTTATCAAGAATTGTTTTAGTGTTGTCACGGTTAAGTTTAAGCCAAGTTTTTGTGGTGCTTGAAGAGAATAAAATTCTCGAAAAACTCGGTAAACTTCTTAATCGAAATATCACTTCTGCAGAAATCATTGCAAAGATGGGAACCGTCAGTGGGCTATTTAATGCCTTGAGTGTCATCATGTTTGGTTCGAGGTTGGTAAGAAATCTTGCTGCAACTTTCTATTTCACATTTTGTCCAACGGAAGAGGCAAAAAAAGCGTTGCCTGATGTGTTAAGTCGCTTATATCACCAGCTCTATCAGAAGAAAGGCGCGTTACTGAATGACAGCGTTTGGGTGGTGATCAATGGTGTCACAAATTATCAATTATTTGGTATGTCTGCCTTTGCTTCTATGGGTATAACCGCCGGTTTTATGTTTTTTGATGTGGCTGTTTTGTTATACTTAAAATACTGTGATGAGCAAGTTTATATTAAAAAGCAGCAACAATATGATCAAGAAATCAAGGCGTTGCTTGATAGCCTCAGTGCACAATCTCTATCGGAAGTAGAAAAAAATTCCCTTTTAATGCAATTAAAGGTATTAGAAAAACAAAAAATGTATAACCAAATCAATTGGCGACAAACAGCGGCTGTTTATAATTTCCAAACATTGGCTGCTTTGATGCTTGGCACAGGGTTTAGTTTTTCAATTCTCGTTGCCTCACCCATTGTGGTCATTGCCTGTTATTCAATTTGCTTAGTAGCCGTATCGATGATTTTGGCAGGTAATGATTATGGGAAATTACAAGCAATTAAAGGAAAAATTGAACATGCAGACGCATTGGAATTGGATAAAGCAGTGCTTGAGAAAGAATATCAGCAGGCCAGACAGGATTTAGTAAAAAACTTAGTGAAAAATACTGTCGTCCCTTCAATTTTGATTGGAACCTTCTTGGTGTGTTGGGAAGCGGCTCTTGTTTTAACGGTTAGTTATCTTGTTGTTGAAGGATTTAAATATTATCAACAACATATAGCAGCAAATTTGGTTGAAGAAGCTGATAAAGATGTAACATTCAAAGCGCAAAAGCCCGGCTTTGCATAAACAGTATCACCCAAACAGTTATTCATCATTTGGGTGATGCTGGATTAAACATTTTAAACACTCACCGCACTACCTACCTCTTCCAAGGAATTTTTACGAGACAGCTCATTTCGGTACGTCAACACACGCTTATCCATAACCCAAAACCATAAGGGTGGGATAACTGCCAACAACATCATGCCCAAATACCCTGAAGGAAGTTGCGGGCTTTCATCGAGATGCCTTAACACCTGATAGGGCTTAGCACCATAAGTGTGATGGTCAGAGTGACGTTGCAGATGAAAGAGGACTAAATTACTAAACCAATGATTGGCATTCCAGGAGTGGATAGGTGATACTGGCTCGTAACGACCATTGGCTAGCTTACGACGTTCTAAACCATAATGTTCAATATAATTGACAATTTCTAATAGCAAGATTGCTGTTATCGATTGAACCACAAAAAAAGCGAGAGCAGAAGCCCCAAAAATAGCAGTAACTGCTACGATAATGGCTATAGGACCAAAGATAATCCACCAAAAATTATTATGCCAACTAAAAAGCGAATACCCTTTTCGTTGTAGTCTTTTTTGTTCGATATTCCAGGAAGAACGAACCGTGCCAAGGAGTGTTTTTAGCAAAAAACGGTAGACATTCATTCCAAGCGGTGCTGAAGCAGGATCCTGTTTTGTAGCAACATTAAAATGGTGGCCTCTGACATGCTCAATTGACCAGTGACCATAACAGACAAAACAAAGAAGAAGCTTACTCAATGCTTGATCCACGTTATTTTTTTTATGGATTAATTCGTGGGATAAGGTAATCCCGACACCGCCAGTCAATAGCCCAATAGACAATGTAAAACCCCACCATTCAAGTAGCGTTAACGTTTGATAAGTTACAGCATAGCATCCTAATGCAATTATACTGATTTGCATCGGAGCGTAGAGCAAGACAATCCGCCGAAAAAATTTATCATTCAACAAGATTTTTTCTTGTTCTAGCGTCGGATTATTCGCATCAATCACGAAATAATCGAGTAGAGGTATCCCCACATAGATGACAAAAAATGGCAACAACACATAGATACCACCCAAGTAAAGACTTATAAAAGGCAAAGGGAGGAGCAGATAGATAAATAGGAAACAATATTTTTTGCGATTTAACATAGTAAACTGGTTGTTTAGTAAACATAGGATTAATATAGTTTACAAAGTGATTTTTAGCTTGGTAATAATGGCCAACTACAGGTTATAAAAGGACAAGTTCCTATCATAATAGGCTTGGATGGTGCAATAACAGTTAATTTTTGCTATTTTGCAACGACAGCGCCAATTGATAGAGCTTATTTTTGGGTTTTCCAGTGATTTTGGCACATAAATGAGCGGCTTGTTTGACAGGTAATTCAGATAATAATAACGCTAAGATTGTTTCCGAATTATCTTTTTCTTCGATAATCATTGGCGGAAACAATAGAACAAACTCACCCTTTTGGTGATTTAAATCCGATACTAACCATTGTCTATGTTGTTCTGCTGTTCCATAACGAATAGTCTCAAATGCTTTCGTGAGCTCTTTGGCCAGAACAAAGTGATAGTGTTGATCAAATAACTGGTCAATACAGGAGAGGGTATCCAAAAGTCGATGAGGTGATTCATAACAAACCAGGGTTAAACCCTGTTGTGTAAACTGACGCAACAGTGTCATCTTCTGCTCTGATTTATGTGGCAGAAAACCTAAAAAGGTGAATTGCTGGCAAGGAATGCCAGCGCAAGAAAGTGCTGCAATTAGTGCACAACTTCCTGGAATGGGGCTGACGGGAATATGTTGTTGGTGGGCGAGTTGAATCAGAGGATAACCCGGATCGCTAATTAATGGTGTGCCTGCATCGCTGATCAAGGCAATAGACGCGCCCTCTTTAACGCGGTTGAGGATCGATTGAGCTTTCTGTTGCTCGTTATGAGCATGCATGGCATACATCGGCTTATTAATTTGATAAGCTTGTAAAAGCGTTTTCGAATGTCTGGTGTCTTCAGCAACAATGAAGTCCACGGATTTAAGGGTGTCAATGGCACGTTTAGAGATATCATCTAAATGACCGATTGGGGTGGCAATAACAAAAATTGTTCCGTATCCTATTGATGAAAGATTCTTCATAGTTTAAGCTCTGTCGTTCAAGGCCAACGGTAAAAAAGTTTATGAATAAAAAATGTTATCTTCTCACAGTATTTTCATACGTGTGTTCTTTATTATCTCTGACCAATTGTAGCACGGTTCCCCAACAACAAACGACACAAATTTCCCATAATGTCCCGTTTGTTGAGCAGGCAGATGCTTATTTGGCGAAAGCTAAAAGTGCTGCATTGGAAGAAAAGAATGAGCTGAAAATCAAAGCAGCTGGGCGATTAATCTACGATAGACAGATTCAAGATGGCGTCGCAATCTTAAAAAATCTGTCAATCAATCACCCCGAGCAAGCGGATGAAAAAAATGTCTTGATGGCTAAAGCAAATATGATGGTCAATAATCCGAAACAGGCCTCATTATATTTAGCACAAGTTCATAACAGTAATCAGCTATCCCCGTTCTATCAAAATCTATACCGACGTCTATTAATTGATAGCTATGAACGGAAAGGAAGGTCAATTGAAGCTGTTGAGGAGCGGATTAAGCTTAATGATCATCTCCAACAGACTGATGCAAGAATTGCAAATAATATGCGCATTTGGATGGATCTCATCCATATGCCACAAGCTGAGCTACAAACACTGGCCATTGAAGCCAATGATCCAATCGTTCAGGGATGGGCGAGTTTAGCCGCCATTGCACAACAACTAAACTCAATATCTTCTATCCATAAATGGCAAACATCTTATCCAGCTCATCAAGCAAATCAATTGATTTATGCAACCAGGCAGCATCTTTTGCCACGAACTGGCGCAAAAAATATAGCCTTATTATTGCCGATGACCGGTAGTTTATCAGGGCCAGGACAGGCCATCAAAGATGGCTTTTTGGATGCGAAAAATCAATATCCCAAATCCATATCAGTGAAAACCTATGATGTGGCTAAAGGATCGGTATTAGCGTTATACCATAAAGCCATAGAAGACGGCGCAGACATGGTTATTGGGCCATTAAGTAAAAATCAAGTCGATATTATCGCTAGTCAATCCCATCCAGTCCCAACACTTTTGCTTAATTATGCATCTTCATCGGTGTCAGCTAATGCTTGGGAATTTGGCTTGTCGCCCAGTTATGAAGCACTTCAACTGGCGGATAAATTAACAGAGCAGGGCTTTAAGCACGCTATTTTGATAACTTCTCAAGGTGAATGGGGTGATCAAGTTAAATCAGCATTTAATCGAAAATGGTTGCAGAATGGTAATCGGATTGTAGATGAATTAGCTGTCGCAAAAGACACCCATTATAACGAGGCAGTTCGCCGATTATTACATATTGATAGTAGCGCTCAACGAGAAAAATCCTTAAAACAATTATTAGGCCGAGATGTAAAAGGCAATTTGCGCAGAAGAGAGGATTTTGATGTCGTGGTGTTGATGACGCACCCTTCGAAAGCAAGACAAATCGTTCCGTTATTAAAATATTACTACATTGGAGAAACCCCCATTTATGGTATCTCAACCATTCACTCAGCCGATTTACGAGTTGCGGACAATCGTGATTTGGATGGCGTTGTGTTTTCAGATGTTGCCTATATTTATCAGCAAGATAAACTCATTCCTCGACGGTGGCCTGAAAAATTAAATAGCTATAATCGATTGTTTGCAATAGGACGTGATAGTTTCTTAATTTCGCAAAAATTAGAGAAGATCGTTCAATTTCCTGCCATAAATTTACAAGATGGGGATGATACTGTTTATTTATCAACACCAACACAGATAACCTACCAATCAAATTGGGGGCAAATGGTGGAAGGGAAAGCACAGCGCATCAGTTAATGTCGAAACTCATTGGAAAGCAAGCAGAGAAAGCTGCAGAGCAATACTTGCAGGCGAAGGGCTTAACCACGATTGAGCGCAATTATTTGTGTAAAATGGGCGAAATCGATCTAATCATGCTGGATAAAGATGATTTAGTATTTATTGAAGTACGCCATAGACGTTCTCAGGCCTATGGTGGGGCCATAGGGAGCATCACTTATGCAAAGCAGCAAAAAATATGGCGTACTGCACAGCATTTTCTTCAATACAATGCCCAACGCTATGATTGTGAGTATCGATTTGACGTCATCGCATTTCAAGGAAGCCTTGAGCAGGTTTGTTGGATAAAAAACGCATTTTCGCATTAACAAGAGGATATTCATGACTCCGGCAGAAGAACGTATTCGCCACCAATTTGGTATTAGCATTGAAAATACAATTGCTGCAGCTGATTTGCTATCAGAGAAAATTGTACAAGCAGCCAGTCGGTTAACAAGTTGTTTAGTGCAAGATGGGAAGATATTTATATGTGGGAGTGGCGGATCAGCTGCAAATGCTTGCCATTTTTCTTCAGCTTTGCTGAATCACTATAGTGTTGAACGCCCGTCCTTGCCGGTTGTTAATTTAAGCGTGGATAGTGCCAGCATCAGTTCAATTGCTAATGAGTCTCATTATGATCAAGTGTTTTCAAGACAGGTGCAGGCTCTTGGTCATCAACATGATTTGCTCATTGTATTGACCACAACAGGAAATTCCGATTCAATCTTGAATGCCGTTAATTCAGCAAAAGATCGAGGAATGGACACCATTGCTTTAAGTGGGAGGGATGGTGGTATATTAGCCAATCATCTTGGGCCAGAAGATATTGAATTAAGAGCGCCAGGGAAGCATGCGGCACAGATTAGAGAAATCCACTTATTTATTTTACATGGATTAGCCGACTTAATCGAACAAATGTTATTCAACCAATTGTTGGGGTAAAAAAATGAAAAAGTTGCTCGTTTCCATCCTAATTCTAATGTCCCTCACCCGTTGTGCAGGGTTTGTTGTTGCTGGGGCTGCTGCTGGAGCGGTGGTGTATGATAGCAGGAACCTGATTGAAATCGAAAAAGATGCTCGAATTTTCCATCTTGTTCATAAGAGAATTGTGCGCGATCCGAAATTTGCATTTTCGAGTGTCCAAGTGAATGTTTTCAATCAAGTTGTGTTGCTCACCGGGCAAGTTTCAAGTGCGGCGGTGAAGATTGAAGCAGAAAAAATTGCGCGCATGACACCGCAAGTTGAGCGTGTCTATGATCAACTAGAATTGGAAGAACCCTTAGCCCTGTCCCAACAATCCATCGATAGCTGGATAACTAGTGAAATATCGGCAAAAATGCTTGCAACCAAAAACCTCCGTTCAGGTGCAATCAAGGTTGTGACCAATAATAATGTTGTCTATTTAATGGGAATCGTTAAAAAAAGCCAAGCTGCAATAGCGGTTGATATTGCTAGAAGGACCGATCGTGTGAAAAAAGTGGTGAAAGTATTTCAGTATATTGTTTAGTAGAGTAGACAAAAAATAGGAGGTCTTAGATATTTAAGACCTCCTTGTACCTTTTCTACCCAACCAGGAAGTGGCAAACCTGTAAGGCTTAATTTACTGTAACAAGCTCTGAGAAATTTTGCCAGCATTTTTTTACGCATTGATTTATGATTGCTCGGAATAGGAGTAATCAATATTCGTTTGGCGGGTACCCAATACGACTTAAATACGGAAAAAAGAAATTTAATTAAGAAAATTGGCAATATTTTGGCTAGTGAGGCGTTGCTTATCTTTTTCGATTAATTTATAATCGCGACGAAATACGATTTTAGGTGAAGACAATTTGCATCCAGGTATCAGAAAATATTTTGTCTTCCAAGCAATATTAAGCGTTAGTTTTATCTTGCTGATGACAACGGTATTTGGAAAAAAAGGCGGTTTATCAGCCCTTGTAGCGAGTGTGTGTTATCTATTGCCGAATTTGTTGTTTGCAAGGCAGTTATTTTATTATCATGGTGCTCAAGCGGCAAAAAAAATTGTGAAAGGTTTTTACCGTGGAGAAGCAATAAAGCTAATAAGCACAGTGGTATTAATAGGAGTCGTGTTTGCGTTACTGCCTGTTAAGCCGCTGCCCTTTTTTTTGACTTTTATTGTCCTTCAAATGAGCATTTGGGTTGCCCCATTATTTGTTGACACCAATAGAAGAAAAGGCCAAAAAAGTGAGTGAAATGGTTTCAAGTACTAACTATATTAAGCACCATTTAACATACCTAACGTTTGACATCAAAACGATGTCACTCGGCAGTAGTGGTGGGTTTTGGACAGTCAACCTAGATACCTTGTTTTTCTCCATGGTACTCGGATTTTTAGCAATGGGCCTGTTGTTTGTTGGTGCCCGCCGAGTTTCAACGGGTGTGCCAGGTAAGCTGCAAAATTTTGCAGAAATCATGCTGGATTTTGCTCAGTCACAGGTCAAAGACTGCTTTCATGGGCGTAACGCTCTCATCGGTCCACTGGCGTTAACAATTTTCCTGTGGGTCTTTCTAATGAATTTCATGGATATTGTTCCTGTCGATGTTCTTCCAGAAATCGCTGGGGCAATGGGTATTAGCCATCTTAAGGTTGTGCCGACAAATGATTTAAATTTAACGTTTGCGCTTTCCCTATCGGTCTTTGTGCTCATTATATTCTATAGCGTAAAAATAAAAGGGTTCTCAGGCTTTATGAAAGAGCTAACCTTGCAACCATTTAATCATAAAATGATGATCCCATTTAATTTTATTCTTGAAACGGTCGGTTTAATTGCCAAACCAATTTCCTTGTCGTTACGTTTGTTTGGAAACCTCTATGCCGGTGAATTGATTTTCATTTTGATTGCGTTGTTAACGTTGAATGCTGCTAGCTCTAGCTGGGTTAGTTCAGCGACTCTAGGCATTGGTCAATTTGTGCTTGGATTGGCATGGTCAATCTTCCACATTTTGGTCATTACGCTTCAAGCGTTTATATTTATGGTGTTAACCATTGTGTATTTGAGCCTCGCCCACGAGGATCATTAATTTCATTACCATTAAGGGGATTTGATTATGCAAGAATTAGTTGCTCACGTACAGGGGATGACAGTTATAGCTGTTGCCTTGTTAATTGGCCTGGGCGCATTAGGTACCGCTATCGGATTTGGACTGTTGGGTGGAAAATTCTTAGAAGGTGCGGCACGTCAACCAGAGATGGTGTCCATGCTTCAGGTTAAAATGTTTATCGTTGCAGGTTTATTAGATGCGGTAACGATGATTGGTGTTGGTATCGCCTTATTCTTCACATTTGCAAACCCATTCCTAAGTGCAATAGGTTCTTGATCGATTAAATAGGGGCATTGCCCCTGTTCTCGTTAGAGGAGAAAAATCTTGGAAATTAATGCAACACTTCTCGTGCAGATGTTTGTGTTTTTGGTATTTGTTTGGTTTACCATGAAATTTGTCTGGCCTCCCCTTTCCAAAGCGATGGAAGAGCGTCAAGACAAAATATCGGAAGGACTTGCGGCTGCAGAGCGGGGTCGACGTGAATTTGAATTAACGCAACATCGAGCTAAAGACGAAATTCGTCAAGCGAAAGCACAGGCAAGTGAGATCATTGAAATGGCTAAGCGCCGTTCAAGCGAGATGATTGAAACTGCAAAAAATGAAGCTCGGGAAGAAGCGCAGCGTCAAGCTAAAATTGCCCATGAACAATTGCAACAAGAGATATCTAAAGCAAAGGAAATTTTGCAAAAGCAAGTGTCTCATCTTGCCATTGTTGGAGCTGAGCGGATTTTACAAAAAGAAGTTAACAAAGAAGCAAGTAAAAAATTGGTCGATGACCTGATAAAAGAGATATAATATGTCAGAGTTAACTACAATCGCTAGACCCTATGCAAAAGCCATTTTTGATCATGCTCAAAAAAAGAAGAAACTCGCAGAATGGGCTAACATTTTGCACGTCCTTGCCAGTGTTGCTGCTGACAAAAAAGCTTATGCATTTTTATCCAATCCCACGATCAATCGTGAGGACAAAATTAGCTTGTTATTAGGGTTTGTACCCAAAATAGAAGATTCGATGAAGGATGAAACCAAAAATTTTCTATCAATATTGGCAGAGTTTGGTCGCTTAACCATTTTGCCCGAAATAACAGCGCTTTATTTCACCTATCGTGCAGACTATGAAAAATCGATGGAAGTTAAAGTGACTTCCTCAAAACCGCTGGAAAAAGAACAAGAGCAAGCTTTAGTCAAAGCACTTAGTAAAAAATTAAATCGAGAAGTAAGCTTGAGCGTTGAAATTAATGAATCATTATTGGGCGGCGCAATTATTCAAGCAGGTGACTTTGTTATTGATGGTTCTGTTCGGGGCAAACTGGAAAAGTTAGCAGCTCGACTAGCCGTTTAAACTAGCATAATTTAAAGAGGATAGATTTCATGTCAATGTCATTAAAACCATCTGAAATTAGTGATCTGATATTAGACCGAATTGAGAAATTTAAAGTTGTATCAGAAGCAAGAAATGAGGGGACCATTGTCAGCCTAAAGGATGGGATTGTTCGTTTGCATGGGCTTGCGGATGTTATGCAAGGTGAAATGATTGAGTTTCCTGGCGGCGTGTATGGCTTGGCATTGAACCTAGAGAGAGACTCTGTTGGTGCGGTTATCCTTGGTGATTATTCAAATTTATCAGAAGGCCAAAAAGGGAAATGTACAGGCAGAATTATGGAAGTCCCTGTTGGTGAGGCGCTACTTGGAAGAGTCGTTGATGCCCTGGGTAATCCAATTGATGGGAAAGGCCCTATCAAGACTAACAAAATGTCACCCATTGAAAAAATTGCCCCCGGGGTTATTGCGCGTCAGTCTGTCTCCCAACCCGTTCAAACGGGACTAAAAGCAATTGATGCAATGACGCCAGTTGGCCGAGGACAACGGGAATTAATCATCGGTGACCGTCAAACTGGTAAAACGGCGATAGCCATTGACACGATTATTAATCAAAAAGAAACAGGCGTTAAATGTATCTATGTGGCTGTCGGACAAAAAGCATCATCCGTTGCAGCACTAGTCCGAAAGCTTGAAGAACACGATGCTTTAAAACATACGATTGTTGTCGTTGCTGGAGCCTCTGATCCGGCCGCATTACAGTTTATTGCACCCTATACCGGCTGTTCAATGGGTGAATACTTTATGGAAAAAGGGGAAGATGCCTTAATCGTCTATGATGATTTAACAAAACAAGCCTGGGCATATCGACAAATTTCCCTACTATTAAGACGACCCCCAGGTCGTGAAGCCTATCCCGGTGATATTTTTTATTTACATTCTCGTTTATTGGAACGAGCATCTCGAATCAATGCCCATGAAGTTGAGAAGCTAACAAACGGGGAAGTTAAAGGTAAGACGGGTTCACTGACAGCGTTACCAATTATTGAAACCCAAGCGGGTGACGTTTCGGCTTTCGTTCCTACCAACGTTATTTCTATTACCGACGGCCAAATCTTCCTCGATGTTGATATGTTCAACTCAGGTATACGACCCGCCATTAACTCGGGTTTATCTGTTTCAAGGGTTGGTGGTGCCGCACAAACGAAGATAATGAAAAAATTGGGCGGTGGTACCCGACTAGCTTTAGCTCAATACCGTGAACTAGAAGCGTTTTCTCAGTTTGCATCCGATCTGGATGAAGCGACACGTAAGCAGCTAGAGCGCGGACAGCGGATTACTGAATTAATGAAACAAAAGCAATACCACCCCTTATCTGTTGCAGAGATGGGTGTCTCATTATTTGTTGTTGAAAAGGGATACCTTGATACTATCCCTGTTGCTGAAGTGGGTTCATTTGAGTCAGCGTTACATGCCTATATGCATTCCAACTATGCCCCATTAATGGGAGAGATAGCTGAATCCGGTGCATACGGTGATGAAATTGAAGCAAACATAAAATCAGCGGTTGAGTCATTTATTGAAAATGGCAGTTGGTAACATGGGAGGAGCGCTCATTGAGCGCCTTAACATTATTTTGATAAACAATAGTTAGGCAAAATTATGGCTGGTGCGAAAGAAATTCGCTCGAAAATAGCGAGCATTAAAAATACGCGAAAAATAACCAGTGCTATGCAGTTAGTAGCTGCCAGTAAAATGCGCAAAACACAAGATAAAATGAGGTCTTCCAAGCCTTATGCTCAAAAAATATATACTGTTGTTGAGCATTTAGCGAGAGCAAACTCTGAATATCGACATCCTTTTATGGAAGATCGCGAAATCAAACGTGTGGGCATTATCGTAGTTACAACTGATAGAGGCTTATGCGGTGGTTTAAATGCTAACTTGTTTCGTGAGACGGTTAATCAATTTAAACATTGGCAACAGCAAGGCAAACAAATTGATATATGCGTAATCGGTCGCAAAGGACAAGCCTTTTTTAGAAGAATCGGTGGGAAAGTGCTTGCCTCGGCCGATAATTTAGGGGACTCCCCGGGCATCAATGATATTTTGGGCGTGGTGCAAGTGATGCTCCAAGCTTTTCGTAATAATGAAATTGATGCATTGCACGTTGTATATAATGAATTTATCAATACAATGTCGCAAAAACCGGTATTTAAACAATTATTGCCACTGCCCAAGTGTGAAAGTCCGGAGGAAGTTGATATCTCCCACCACTGGGATTATATCTATGAACCAGATGCAAAAGAATTGCTTGATGGTTTGCTGGATCGTTTTATTGAGTCACAAGTCTACCAGGCGGTCATCGAAAACATTGCTTGTGAGCAGGCGGCGAAAATGATTGCTATGAAGAGTGCAACCGATAATGCTGGTGAACTGATAAAAGAATTCCAGTTAGCTTATAATAAAGCCCGACAGTCTGCTATTACACAAGAATTGGCAGAAATTGTTGGTGGCGCAGACGCATTATAAAAGAGGGTATGTCATGAGTAATTTGGGAAAAGTTGTTGAAGTAATTGGTGCGGTTGTCGATGTTGAATTCGAAAATGAAGTGCCAAAAGTCTATGATGCTTTGAAGTTAAAGGACCATGATTTGGTGCTTGAAGTGCAACAGCAGCTAGGCGATGGGGTTGTTCGTACCATTGCAATGGGTTCAACAGATGGACTCAGACGTGGTGTTCAAGCAGAAAATACAGGTGAACCCATTAAAGTGCCAGTCGGTACGAAAACATTGGGTCGCATCATGGATGTGTTGGGTAAACCGGTTGATGAAGCGGGCCCTGTTGAGGCAGACGAATATTGGTCGATTCACCGTAAAGCCCCCAGCTATGAAGAACAAGCAAGCAGTCAAGAGATCTTAGAGACTGGTATTAAAGTTATTGACCTGTTATGTCCTTTCGCCAAGGGCGGTAAGGTTGGTTTGTTTGGCGGTGCGGGTGTGGGTAAAACAGTTAATATGATGGAGTTAATACGTAATATCGCCATTGAGCACAGCGGCTATTCAGTCTTCGCCGGTGTGGGTGAAAGAACGCGGGAAGGTAATGACTTCTACCATGAAATGAAAGATTCTAACGTTCTCGATAAAGTATCACTTGTCTATGGACAGATGAATGAGCCACCTGGAAACCGTTTAAGAGTTGCGCTTACTGGTTTGACGATGGCTGAAAAATTCCGTGATGAGGGGCGGGATGTGTTATTATTTGTTGATAACATTTACCGTTATACATTAGCGGGTGTTGAAGTTTCAGCGTTATTAGGACGAATGCCTTCAGCGGTAGGCTATCAGCCTACGCTAGCAGAAGAAATGGGAATGTTGCAGGAGCGTATTACTTCCACCAAAACAGGTTCAATCACCTCGATTCAAGCGGTTTATGTGCCTGCGGATGATTTAACTGATCCATCACCAGCAACGACATTTGCTCACTTAGACGCAACGGTTGTATTATCACGCCAAATTGCAGAACTAGGTATCTACCCTGCCGTTGATCCACTTGATTCAACGTCAAGACAATTGGATCCATTAGTTGTAGGTCAGGAACACTATGATATAGCACGTAAAGTGCAGCAAACACTTCAACGGTATAAAGAACTTAAAGACATTATCGCTATTCTGGGTATGGATGAATTATCCGAGGAAGATAAGCGTGTCGTATCGAGGGCTCGAAAAATTCAACGTTTCTTGTCTCAGCCCTTCTTCGTTGCGGAAGTGTTTACAGGTTCTCCTGGAAAATATGTCCCATTGAAAGAAACAATTAAAGGTTTCCAAGCGATTCTCGATGGTGATCATGATGACCTTCCTGAACAAGCCTTTTACATGGTTGGTAGTATTGAAGAAGCAGTAGCCAAAGCGAAAACTCTCTAGAGGATAGGTGAATGACAATCACAACGCATGTTGATATTGTCAGCGCTGAAAAAGAAATATTTTCAGGGTTGGCACAAACTGTCGTCGCAACAGGTGTGTTAGGTGAAATAGGTATCAAACCAGGCCACGCACCTTTGTTGACCGCATTAAAACCAGGTGAAGTACGTGTGACATTGCAACATGGGGAAGAGGAGATATATTACGTATCAGGTGGCATGTTAGAAGTACAACCCAATTGTGTCACAATTCTAGCGGATGCGGTTGAGCGCGCGATGGATCTCGATGAAGCAGCAGCTATAGCTGCTAGAGAACGTGCTGAACAAGCGTTAAAAGACAAGCAGTCTGAAATCGATTATTCCGTGGCCGCCGCTGAATTAGCAAGAGCTGCTGCTCAAATCCGTGCACTGCAAAAAGTACGTAAGAAATTAAAAGGTTAATTATCACCCTTTGCCCAAGCTTATCGAGTAATAATTTTGGGCAAAGGCGGTTCAATTAAACTAAGCTTCAGTATGCCGTCGATATAGCTCAGGGTTTAAATTAGGATCATTATACATCTTAAATTGTTGATAGACGATAAATCGACGCTTTCCTTGATCGACTTCTAAAAATAACTGATCCAGACACCGCGCTAGAATATCTCTTTGCAAATTCAACACCGCTAATTTTTCGCGACATTGTTGCCGGTGTGCCGACGAAGCATCTGTTCTGTCGACCTGTAATTGCATATGGAAAATTTTCAGGCACAGAATGGATAATCTGTCGATCATCATACCGGGTGTTTCAGAATGGATAGCACAATCCGGGTCGTCGGTTGGCTGATGTTGTTGCAAACACCATTGATCAATGGCTTCCATAGCATTGTTTCGTTGCTGGTTAAATCGATCAATTTGTCGTTTTGCCTGATAAACAAATTCAGCACCCTTATCATCACGACGAGCTTTGTCCTCAGCATGCCATAATTGATAATTAAAGGAATGATTTTGCTCAATTAGACCAGCGAGGTTGCTCAATTCAGTATGAACTCCATCGGATTTCCATCGTTTGGTTAGCTGATCATGAAGTGTGACAATATCTTGGCTGTACATCGTTTACTCGCTAAATAGAAAAAATTTTACCATAATCTGGTGGTTGAATATACCCAGCAGATGATTGAACTAGCACTACGGATAAATAGCTTTTGGCCTATACGTGAACGTTCATGTATGTATGGCTTCATTTTAATTCGCTGTATCGCTTTAGTTGATAAGAATATTAAAGAATTGATTATATAATTTCAAATAAGTTCCGTCCTTTTCAATGTCTAATATGGCAGCATTAATCTGATGTATTAATTGATCGTTGTTTAAGTTTGTCATAATACCATAGCCACTACCGGTTGGGATCGGTTTGCCAATTACATCAATATTATCATCTTTAGTGGCCCAATATTTAGCAGGCATTTCATCTGTAAAGATGGCTTGTATATTGCCACTCACTAAATTTGCAAGCATATCTGTTGGGCGAGTATATGGCATGATAGTGGCATCGGGACCAAGAATTTTAGGGGCCAAATAAAAATAAACAGAGTGTTTGATGACGCCAATTTTCTTATTGCGTAAATTATCAATCGATTTGAATTCATCCGTGTGCACAATAAAAATTCCATTACTGACAAAATAAGGCAATGAAAATAAGTAATCTTTTTGCCTTTCAGGTGTTATAATTATACCGGAAATAGCCAAATCAATAGTATGGTTATTTAAAGCAGGAAATAAATCTTCGAAAGGCATTTGTTTATAGACACAATTTGCCTGAATCCTTTTACAGATCTCATTCATAAATGAAATATCAAAACCATACAAATGACCTTCCGTGTCCAGTCGAAGTGAAAATGGAGGGTTAAATGCCATCGTACCGATATAGAGGGTTTGCTGTGCTGAGAGTTGAAGACTGATTCCTAATAATAGAAAAGAAATAAATTTTCTCATATCTAATACCATTCATTCACTATTTAAATTATATACTGAAATTAGATTAATTAATGATTCCAGTTTCTATCTGCATGGCCATTAGGATGACATTAGATGATTCTTTAGACCACAGCTATTGTTAATCTCTGAGTCCTGACGTTTTTAGTAAGCATTATCTGTGATATGATGACTAGTTGTAATCGACATTTTAAGCCGTTGTCATTTCATCAGAAAACGGTAACGATGTAATGAATAGGATCTAAAATGAAAAAAATAGTACAAATTTTGCTGGCAATGCTCACACTAACTCAAGTGTATGCGATTGAATTACCAAAAAATTGTCATTTAGTCGGCATCAAGTCAGAAAATCTCAAATTGAAAACAGAAAAAGATCGAGTTATTTTGATTCATAATATCAGCGATTCTGATATTTATTTATCGCATGTGTCATCCAACGATCCAGGTGCGCAGGCGGGATGGACAAGTCGTGTTGATAAGAACAAGTGGAGTGCACTCAAACTTGGAAAAATGGAAATACGATTTCAATGCGTGGAGGTAAAACCTGGCCATGAACAACAAATATCTTGCCAAAATATATTATCAGTTTGTCGAGTTGCCCCTATCGAACAACCAAAAAATGGAAATGGAAGTTATTGGGTTACTGAAAACCAAACGCTATCAAACATGTTAGAAGCTGTGAGTAGTCGTGGGTTTCAATTGACAGCGGATGATGAGGACAACGGGTGATTTGTGATTAAGAAAATAAACGATCCTTTTTATCAACGAGAAATAGCAAAATACGGTTCTGCTATTCCCAGTCGCGAGTATGTTCTTCAAATATTGGAGGATTTTGGACGACCTATGTCCAAAAAGCAATTGTTTAAAGCCCTTGGTTTAGGGTCAGATGACGAACAAGAAACCATGCAATTTCGCCTGAAAGCCATGTTACGAGATGGACAAATCATGCTTGATAGGCGAAATCGGTTTTGTTTAATGCAGCGAATTAATCTTAAACGGGGAAAAGTACAAGCACACCCAGAAGGATATGGCTTTTTTATCAGTGATGCCGATGAACCTGATATGGTTCTCTCTGCAAAAGAAATGCGGGGCGTGATGCATGGTGATATTGTCTATGCCTGGCAACAGGGATTTGATCGTCGAGGAAGGCCCGAAGGAAAAATCCATGAAGTAGTTGAGCATGCCAATCATACGGTGGTCGGGCGATTTTTTAAAGAACACGGTGTTGGCTTTGTTGTTCCAGATAGCAAGCGTATTACCCAGGATATTTCAGTACCACTGGAGTATGCCGGTGATGCCAAAGAAGGGCAAATGGTGTTGGTAGAAATCCTTGCCTTTCCTTCAAAACGAAATCAGGCGGTAGGCAAAGTTATCCATATATTAGGTGAGCATATGGCCCCCGGTATGGAGATTGATGTCGCAATCTATGCCCATGGCATCCCTGCCGAATGGCCAGATCCAGTTCTAGAAGAAGTTGCTGCCATTAACCAGCATGTGAATAAAGAAGATATCGCTGGTAGAAAAGATTTGCGAGAACTAGCCTTTGTTACTATCGATGGTGAAGATGCGAAAGATTTTGATGACGCGGTTTTTTGCCAGAAACACGACAATGGTGATTTTCTGTTAAGAGTCGCTATTGCTGATGTGAGTCATTATGTTAAGGCGGGTTCTAGCTTAGACATGGAAGCCGCCAACAGAGGCAACTCCGTGTATTTCCCTGGTCGCGTCGTTCCGATGCTTCCTGAAGCACTGTCGAATGGGATCTGCTCTCTCAATCCGCATGTTGATCGCCTATGCATGGTTGCAGAGCTTTCAATTAGCGCTAATGGCGCTATCAGCCGGAGCCGATTTTATCGTGCCGTTTTTCAATCGAATGCTCGCTTAACCTATACGGAAGTTGCTAAGGCATTGTCGTCAAAGCAGCCAAGCGCACAAATGAATGATGCCGTTTGGAAAAATGTGACCTTATTGTATGAGTTGTATCAATTACTCTCAACCCACCGAAAAAATAGAGGCGCAATTGACTTCGATACAACGGAAACAAAGATCGTTTTTGATGCCAATCGAAAAATTGAGCGAATTGTGCCTGTCGAGAGAAACGAAGCTCACAAATTAATCGAAGAATGCATGTTAGCTGCTAATGTTGCTGTTGGTGGTCACTTACAAAAATCGAAAATTGCCTCTTTGTATCGCGTTCATGAAGTGCCGGATGAAGAAAAAATTAATCAGCTTAGGGAGTTTCTTGCTGGATGGGGACTATCGTTAGGTGGTGGGCAAAAGCCACATGCGAAAGATTATCTAAAAACCATGGCAGATATCGGTGTCAGAGAAGAGCGGCATATCATTGAAACAGTGATGTTGCGTTCGCTAAAGCAAGCGAGATATTCGGAAAAAAACGAAGGGCATTTTGGCTTGGCCTATCCAGTCTACACCCATTTTACATCGCCCATTCGCCGTTATCCGGATTTATTAATCCACCGGGCACTTGGCCATATGATTGATCGCGGTGAGGCGGGTGAATTTTGTTATAGTAATGATGAAATGAGCAAATATGCCAAGCATTGCTCTGAAACAGAGCGTCGCGCGGATGATGCCACACGAGAAGTCATATCTTGGCTGAAATGTGAATTTATGCAAGATAAGCTTGGCCAAGTTTTCACGGGTACCGTGTCATCGGTGACCAGTTTTGGTATTTTTGTTGAACTGAAAGATATCTATGTCGAAGGGTTGATTCATGTTACCTCTTTACATAATGACTATTATTCATTTGATAGTAGAAACCATCAATTAGTTGGCCAACGAAGCGGCCAAACTTACCAGCTAGGTGATAAACTGGAAGTACTCGTTGCTAGAGTTAATTTGGACGAACGTAAGATTGATTTTGAATTGGCGAGTGAGTTGATTTATGACTAATCAACAGTGGGTATTCGGTGTTCACGCCGTGACTGCCGTTTTGAGTCAAACTAATCGTCAGGTATATACATTATATATAGACACCCATAAAACCGATCAAGCCTATCAAAAAATACGTCAATTTGCTGAACAACAAAGTATCGCTATCCGGTCAATTCAGGCCATCGAAAAGCAATTTTCCAATCAAACACATCAAGGTGTGATTGCTTCTGTTGCACCATTACCGGAATATCAACAAGGCGACTTACCCTTATTGTTGGGGAACACGGCAAATAAAAATGCGCTGATTTTGATCTTAGATGGCATCACCGATGTGCATAATTTGGGGGCTTGCTTAAGGACAGCAGACGGCGCTGGGGTTGATTTTGTGATTATGCCAAAAGATAAAAGTGCCCCCATTAATGCAACGGTTAGTAAAGTTGCGAGTGGTGCCGCGGAATGTGTGCCAATTGTAAGGGTGACCAATTTGGCACGTGCCATGAAAGCACTGCAAGAAGCAGGTGTGTGGATATATGGTGCTGCGGGGGAAGCAAAACAAACATTATACCAATTAGACTGCCAAGGGCCGGTTGCATTAGTGATGGGATCAGAAGGAAACGGGTTGCGCCGTTTAACTAGAGAGCATTGTGATCAATTGTATTCGTTACCCATGCAGGGATATGTTGAAAGTCTGAATGTGTCAGTGGCAACGGGTGTGAGTTTATATGAAGTGCTACGGCAAAGGATGAACATCCCCAGTTTGGTAAAATCCTAACTGGGGATGATTGTGGATTAAGCCGTAGCAGGCTCGTCTAATTTAAGAAATTGTTCAATTGTTGTAGCAAGCCTGTCTACCAAGGTGTCAATGTCTTCGTCAGTCATAATGAGTGGTGGTAGTAAGCGAATGACCGATTCGGCAGTGACATTAAATAGCAAGCCATTATTCAAAGCGATGTCTTTCGCTTTCGCAGCGGGCCGGTCAACTTCAATACCTATCATGTATCCTTTGCCACGTATGGACTTAACTTCCGGCATCGATCCGATGTTTTGCATGAGCTTGCTTTTTAGCAATTGACTTTTTTCAGCAACCAACGCATTGATATTGTCACGCTCCATGATGTCCAACACAGTTAATGCGGTTGCGCATGCCAGTGGATTTCCACCAAAAGTCGAACCATGGGTTCCTGGCATGAGTAAATCGATGGCTCGATTTCGCATCATACACGCACCGATTGGCATCCCGTTCCCCAGGCCTTTTGCTGTTGTTAGTACATCTGGCTCAATGCCCAGATTCATGCAAGCATACCAATTGCCAGTTCGGCAGTTACCAGTTTGAATTTCATCAAACATTAATAACCAATCCTTTTCCTCACATAAGGCGGCAATTTGTTTCAGGTAAGCATCATCAGCCGGATATATTCCACCCTCGCCCTGAATGGGTTCTAACAAAACAGCCACCACGTCATCACGGCTTTTAGCGATACGATTAATCGCTTCAATATCATTATAGGGTGCACGGACAAACCCAGGAACTAATGGCTCAAAGCCAGCCTGGACTTTACGGCTACCTGAAGCGGTTAAGGTAGCCATGGTTCGGCCGTGAAACGCTTTCTCCATGACAATAATGGAGGGAGTATCAATCCCTTTTTGATGGCCAAAAAGTCGCGATATTTTAATCGCTGCTTCATTGGCCTCGGCGCCTGAATTGGCGATGAAGAACTGAGACATGCCTGTAATGTGAGCTAATTTCTCAGCCAATGCTTCTTGTTGTGGTATGACAAACGCGTTGGAAGTATGGATTAGTTTGGCAGCTTGTTTTTGGATAGTTGCAGTGACTTCGGGATGGGCATGACCGAGGCCACAAACCGCGATGCCGCTTAAGCCGTCGAAGTATGCCTTGCCTTTGTCATCATAAAGCCATACACCTTTTCCATGAGAAAAAGAGATAGGCATTGGATTGTAGCTCGTGATATATGCCATAAAAAACTCCTTGTGATTGTCTTAGGAATGGTTTTTTTGTAAACCATTCCTTTACTATAAAACTAAGAATAAACACAACAGGATATTCAGATGCGTCGGTAACGTTTCGCAAGCATGTCATCCCCTTCTTCTATTCCTGTTAGTTTAATAATTATCGCAATTGTTGTTCGACAAATTGCCAATTGACTAAATCCCAGAATGCATCGATATATTTTGGTCGAGCATTGCGATAATCAATATAGTATGCATGCTCCCAAACATCGCATGTTAACAGCGCGTGCTGACCACTGGTCATCGGAAGGTTTGCATTGGACGTTGACATCATCGCGAGCTCGCCTTGTTCATTTTGAACCAGCCATGCCCACCCTGAACCAAAAGTAGTAATCGCTGTTTGAGTAAATTGTTCTTTGAATTTGGCAAAGGAGCCAAAAGCTTGATTAATTTTATCGGCTAAAATTCCCTTCGGCTCTCCACCGCCATTGGGACTCAGGCAATGCCAATAAAAAGTGTGATTCCACACTTGGGCGGCATTATTGAACAGGCCCCCTTCACTGGAAAGTATGATTTCTTCCAGTGATTTATGTTCATTATCTGTCCCCTCAACCAATTTATTCAAATTGGTGACATACGTTTGATGGTGCTTGCCATAATGATACTCGAGGGTTTCCTTGGATATATGGGGTTCTAATGCATCCATATTATAGGGCAGCGCAGGTAATGAAAACGACATTATTAGCTCCTGTTCATATTTAGAGAATAATTGTTCAATTGGGATTTTATCTATTAGGGAGTCCCCCAAATGTGTCCCAAACTTGATTGAAGTACGCCCTAGTTTAGCAGGAAATAGGCTGCTTTCAATAAAAACCCTTGTCCTTGCTTGCGATTCCCTACAATCTTAGCCATAATTGCTACCAGTGTAAGATTCGGAGTTTTCTATGGATACGCTATCCACGATTAAAGAACAGATTAAAAATAATAAGATCCTACTATACATGAAAGGTTCACCAAAAATGCCACAATGCGGGTTTTCTGCCCGGGCGGTGCAATGCTTAGATGCCTGTGGTGTTGATTATGCCTACATCGATGTCCTGTCAAACCCCGACATTCGCCAAGAATTGCCGAAATACGCAGAATGGCCTACGTTTCCGCAATTATGGGTAAAAGGCGAACTGATCGGCGGCTCAGACATTATTTTGGATTTATACCAGCAAGGTGAGTTGGAATCCCTTTTGCGCGATGAATAATATCAGTAACGCCCTCGTTAATAATTTTGAACAGGAGATAATGAATGAGTGTATTAGTTGGTCGACAAGCCCCTGATTTTACGGTGCCAGCTGTTTTAGGAAATGGTCAGATTGTTGAAGCCTATCATTTTAAAGAAGCTACCAAGAACAAATATAGCTTGGTCTTCTTTTACCCATTAGATTTTACCTTTGTTTGCCCCTCTGAATTAATTGCGCTGAATAAGCGAATGGATGAATTCAAGGCACGAGGGGTTGAAGTGATTGGTGTATCTATCGACTCACAATTTACCCATAATGCTTATCGGAATACCTCTGTGAAAGAAGGGGGAATTGGTCCCGTTAAATATACGTTAGCGGCAGACATTACTCATAGTATATGCCAATCATATGGTGTTGAGCACCCGGTTGCTGGGGTTGCCTTCCGAGGGGCGTTTGTGATTGACAGAAATGGCGTTGTTCGTTCGCAAATTGTCAATGATTTACCCATTGGACGTAATGTGGATGAAATTTTACGTATTATTGATGCCGTGCAATATTTTGAAGAACATGGCGAGGTTTGCCCTGCTGGATGGCAAAAAGGGCGTGCTGGTATGAAGCCCTCCCCACAAGGTGTTGCTGAATACTTGTCGAGTCATGAAGACGATTTGTAATTCTAATTGACCTTTCTTTGATACCTCGATTGTATCCATATACGTAGCCCAGATGAAGTGAAACGAAATCCGGGAAGAACGAAGCCCCCAACCCCGCATTACACTCACTCTCGCGAGCTAATGCGGGCTGATCTTTGCTCTGATTGGGTCGTTATTTATCCTGCCAATGATTGATCATCTTACAAAAGAGCTCCGCTGTGATCTCTGCATCGTAGATTGCTGAGTGCGCTTGCTCGCTATCAAAGGTTAACCCGGCAGCTTCCACGGCTTTAGCAAGCACCGTTTCCCCGAAATATAATCCTGCTAGCGTGGCTGTATCAAAACAGGTAAACGAATGAAATGGGGAATCGAGTTGGCAGCGTTTTGTTGCAGCTTTGAGAAAATTTAAATCAAACCAAGCATTATGGCCAACCAGCACCGCTCGTTGACATTTCGTCTCTTTTAAGGCGTTACGAACTGCTAAAAATAAACGTTCTAAGGCGATTTTTTCATCGACGGCAAAACGCAACGGTTGGAACGGATCGATTTGGTTAAATTCAAGGGACTTTTGATCTAATATCGCTCCTTCAAAGGGTAATATATGATCAAACATCGTGTGATTGCGGTAAAGTTCACCCGCGTCATTCATAGACAGAAATACCGCACATAGCTCGAGCAATGCGTTATCTTGCGGGTTGACCCCGGCCGTCTCAATATCGATAACAACAGGTAAGAAACCGCGAAATCGTTTATGAATTTTCGTGACTTGATTAATACGCTTCATCCACAACACTCCATTCAATCGTTTGTCCTGCTGCAATTGGGCGGACCGAGTCATGACCAAATGGGAGTGTATCAGGAATCAATTGAGCTTGTTTGTTTAAAGTGATGGTCCCTTCATTGGCAGGTTGCTGATAAAAACCGGCCCCATGAATGCTCATAAATGCTTCTAATTTATTTAATTGCTGATGCGCTTCAAAAAACTGAGCATATAATGGGAGCGCATAAGGTGCAGAATAGATACCCGCACAACCACATTGGGATTGTTTGTCGACAATTCGATGGGGTGCACTATCTGTGCCGGCAAAAAAAGCAGGGTTGCCGCTAAGTGCCGCACGTTGAATTGCCTGTTGATCTTCCATGCGCTTGAGAATGGGTAAGCAATAAAAATGGGGTTTAATCCCCCCCGATAACAGGTGGTTTCGATTATATAGCAAATGATGGATGGTGATGGTAGCGCCTAATTGAGGTCCTGCTTTTTCAACAAAGTCAACGGCCGCTTTTGTGGATATATGCTCTAGCACAATGCGCAGTTTTGGAAAGTTATCCATGATTGGCTGTAATGATTCGGTTAAAAATAGCTTTTCACGATCAAAGATATCATCTTTAACCGTTTCACCATGAATTTGTAGCACGAGATCACGTTGTTCCATCACATCAAATAAAGGGTATAGCGCTTTGAGAGAAGAAGCCCCTTGATCAGAATTGGTGGTGGCCCCAGCTGGATAAAGCTTTGCGCCCATAATAAAAGGGTATTGACAGGCTAATATATAATCCGCTTCGCTGGATGATTCATTAATAAAAAAAGTCATCATTGGCTTAAAGGAATACTTTGGGTCACAGGCGGATAAAATACGGTGGCGATAGGCGAGAATTTGGTCTAATTTAATAAGTGGGGGTTTTAAATTAGGCATAACTAAAGCACGGCTGAAATGGGCGGCGGTTGCATTGACGGTTTGAATTAAGTTTTCTTCGTCACGAAAATGAACGTGCCAATCATCAGGACGTTTGATAGTGATGGATTGCATAATAAAGATTTTACATAAATGGCCGATAACTAGATCATACCATGAAATAGTGATGAATATGATAATAATAACAGCAAATGCGCAACGTCATAAAATAGGGGTTGCTCTCGTCTTACTATCCATGTCTTGTCTGGTGGCAGCGTCCAGTTTGCAGCGTTATTTTATCAGCCCCATGGGAGAAGCGAATTGGCGGGCAAGTGGCAATCCTTTACGATGTGGCTTAAGTTTGGAGGTCCCCAATTTTGGAAGAGCCTATTTTGAACAATATGCCACCAAAGACCCGCATTTTATTCTTCACAAGTATCAACAAAGCCCAGGCTATGAGCCAGCCAAAGTAAGTGCCGTCCCACCCATTTGGAAGCCTCATGGCCGATCCTTCTTTATTTCACAAACACGTGTGAAACCAGGGAAGTATGGGTTTTATTTGCCGCGCAACCCCACATTAAAAATGCTCAACTATCTTGCAGAAGGCTATAAAACCATTTTTCAATACCGTTCCCATGAAGGGTTTATCGTTACGGTTGCCTTATCGCCCATCAATTTCCAAACACAATATAAAGAATATATAAAATGTGTCGGGTTTTTACTGCCATTTAATTATGAAGAAATCCGTCATCTCAACTTTACCTTTCCAACTGGAGGTTGGGAATTGACAGACGCTGATAAATCCCTGTTGGATAAAGTGGTAAAATACACCTTCGTGGATAGGCGGGTCAAAACAGTACGGATTGCCGGTTACACCGATGATTCGGGTCGACAATCGGTTAATAATGCCGTATCGGAACAAAGGGCGCGAGCGGTTGAAAAGTATTTATTGGCTCAGCGCATTAATCCAAAACTTATATCAGTGACCTGGTTTGGTGAAGCAAAACCAGTAGCCGATAATAATGATCTCGAAGGTCAGAAAGAAAATCGTCGTGTTACCATTGATGTGATAATTAAATAGGCATTTCAGGCACTTGGTGCCACGAATCAAGTTATAACTATGTTACAAAAAATCCTCACCCGCCCTTCTGGCACCATCTTCCCATTTCTGGGGAGAGAGGACATTGAGGGAAGTTATTTAGAGTCATGGCAACGTGTCTCTTACGAGTAGCGATATAATAATAGTCAATAAAAAAATTACATTTTTTTTTTAGTTTTTTCCTCTTGATTTATCCATTAAATACCGTCATGATAAGTAAAGTTTTCAACAAATGAAGCTGTTGATAACCCGGCAATGATGTTTTGTTGCAAACAGTGAACAAAAAAAAATCTTAAATGGATTTTTTTTAAAAAAATTAATGATTTTTATTGATTTTTTGTTGACTTTGGTGAAAACGCATTTGATAATTTGTTTATGTACGTTCTCGATTAACAGTGATTGCGTACAGTAGTCTTAACCTGTCGCGTTTTGACGGTAAATCGGAAACTAATAATAAAAAAGTGGAGATGAAGCAATGTTAAAATTGAAACAGACAGCAGTAGCTGTTCTTGCTTTAGGTAGCAGCGCAGTATTTGCTGGTACTATGGGTCCTGTTTGCACCCCTGGAAACGTAACTGTTCCTTGTGAAGCTACTGCGTTTGACGTAGCAGTACACGCTCTTTATTTACAACCAACTTATACTGGCGCATTTGCCTATCCAGCTGGTGCTAATAGCAACCATAACTATAGTGATTTTGACCATGACTATGAGTGGGGCTTCCGCTTGGAAGGTTCTTACCACTTCAGCACTGGTAACGATTTAACAGTTAACTGGACTTACTGGAGTAATGATTACTTCTACAACCCAGATAACGTTCATTCATGGAACTGGGAACCAACATTCAACCAAGTGAACGTAGAGTTTGGTCAACACGTTGATTTTGGTGAGTTCAAAAACATTCGTTTCCATGGTGGCGTTCAATACGTAAACATTGAACACGATATCGTTATCAGAAGCCGTCAAGACCAATCTAACCGTACAGGCGTATACTTAAAGTATAACGGCTTCGGTCCAAGAACTGGTATGGACATGAGCTACGACTGGGATAATGGCTTATCTGTGTATGTTAACAGTGCTGCCGCTCTAACTGTTGGTGACAACAGCTTCAGAGTTAGCCAATCCAATGCTGGTGCTGGCACAGGTATCTTTGGTGTAAACAACACAGCTTACGGCAGCCACACTCGTGTCGTTCCTGAATTGGAAGCTAAAATCGGTGGTAAGTACACATACGCAATGGCTTCTGGTGATTTGACACTAGACGCTGGCTGGTTGTGGATGAACTACTTCAATGCTCAACATATCGCACAATTCGATACTGACTTCGCATTGAACGGTCCTTACATCGGTCTAAAATATGTTGGTAATGTCTAATCCACATTATTAATGGAAGTAATAAAGCCCATCTCTTGATGGGCTTTTTTTTGGAAAATGGAGTAAGCATGTTAAAGAAAACGACTTTGGCTGTATTAAGCATAGCATTATCAGGGGTTACCTTTGCGGGCACGATGGGTTGCCAACCTGGTAACGTGACCGTTCCATGCGAAGATAAAAAGTGGGATATTGGTGCCCAAGCTTTATATTTACAACCGACCCATACCGGTGAGCGCGTTTATCATCCCGCCACCAATGAAGGTTACTACCCCGAAGACAAAAATGATTGGGGATGGGGCTTTTTAATCGAGGGGTCTTATCATTATAAAACCAGTGAAGACATCACCATGAATTGGACCCATTATGATCACAGTACGGAACAAGGGCCGATTACGGGCCAAGCTTTTGTATTTACAGCGACTCCGGTTATCTTAATTAATCAACTCACCTATAACCAAACGTCAAATACTATATTTGATCAGGTTAACTTAGTGAAAGGTCAGCACGTTGATGTGGGCTTACTAAAAGATATTCGTTTTTATGCTGGATTACAGTACGCTAGCATGCGTTTTGAGGCGGATAATATTTATCAAATGAATGCCCCATTCCTTCCTCAATATTTAAATCGATATGCCCATTTTGAAGGCGTAGGTCCAGTGATGGGGATAAATTACAATTACCCTATTGCCAATGGATTTAGCATCACAGCCGATACTGACGCCTCAATATTATATGGGAATGGCCGTTATAATAGCCAATACGTCGTATTCGCCAGTAATACCGATGTGGTTTTTGTTAACAATAGAATATCAGGAAAACACGTTGTTCCAAGTTTAGAGGCGAAAGTTGGTGTTAATTATGCCAAAGAAATGGTGTCCGGCACATTAAATATGCAGGCGGGCTACCGCGTGTTGAATTATTTTAACGCGCTCCGTTCCCTCGGGCCAAATGCTTTAGCTGCTAATGGCGTTACGAGTTACGACTTTGCCCTAAATGGTCCCTACGTTGGCGCCAAATGGCTTGGTAACGCATAACCCCCTTCATTTTCCATCTTAAAACCCGGGCTTGTCTCGGGTTTTTTTTAGGCAACCAAAAAATTGCACTTTTCAATACCAATATGCTTCGCTATAATCCCCTACTAAGTTACGGAGAAGTAAATTAGAGAGTCGGTTGAAAGCTGGTGGGTCGACGTGGTTTAGGAAATGGTATAAATTTCTCAAAGCCCTCCCGCATGCAGCAAAGCTGCATGCGGGCTACAATGATAAATGATAGCGGGTAGAAATTGTAGCACACACCGAATCATAGCCCGCATTAGGCGCCGCCGTAATGCGGGGAAAAATATCGGCGAAGTCGAGACTAAAATTCGATGCCTCATCAGCCAACTGACCCTCTAAGCTAAAAAAAATAAAAATCAGGAGCCTTTTGTGAAGAAGTTAAGACTTGTTTTGTCCCTCATGTCGTTTGTTGTATCCTCGAATGCGGCAACAGTGCACCAGAAAATTGAAAACCTAGAACGACAATCAGAAGAAATTCAATCACAAATCAAGGCGCTGAAGAAAGAAGTGACCCACGAGGTGGCTCATGAACAACGGCACCATTCCGAAAAGAAGGCGCATCGGGCTGTCAAACGTGGGCCGCCGTTTCACTTTAGTGCAATTGAAGTGCATACCTTAGACGGCCATCCTGAATCGATGGGGTTTTACCCGACGGCCCTTTTAGCCGATGATCATATCATTACTTATATCGCGGGCACACCCGTGGTATCGTCGCCCTATCTCGGTGATAGACCTGCGTTTGATGGGTCTGATTACATTGTTAATATTTCCAGTATAAACCGGGATGTGCGCTTAATGCAGCAACGGCGAAGGCTTTATGATGCCTATGAAAAAATTGGCTATCCCCCACCTAATCGCCCCATTATTGCGTTAAGTGGAACAACCCAACCAGTGGCTTATGCAACAAAGCCGTTTGTGCGCGGAGCAACAGGTGATATTAACTTAGGTGCTGCAGAATTGGATGTGGCTGCTGCGGTCAATGATAAAGTGGAAGCCTTTATGTCAATCGCCTTTGATGATTCGCCGCCATTTATCAGCGGGCCTCGAGTTACCAACTCACGTTTTTTCCTCAACATGGGCTTTGTTAATATTGGTGATTTAGATGTAACACCTTGGTATTTCACTGCGGGTCAATTGTTTGTTCCCTTTGGGCGATATTCAAGTGCGATGATATCCAGTCCATTAACCATGATATTGGCTCGCACAAAGGCCAGACCGGTTATTTTAGGTTACAAAACACAGCATGGCGAAGGGTTATTCGGCGCTCTCTATGGCTTTAGAGGTGAAACAACTAATGGCACATCCGGTGTTGCTGGCATAAACCTGGGCACCACATTTGCCGAGGGCAATCTACACGGTGAAATCGGCGGCGGATATATCAGTTCAATCGCTGATTCGCAAGGTTTGCAGTTGACCTCACTAGCGCCCGCCCCTTTCTTTGGTGGTTTTAGCTCAATGACTAATGGATCAGAGATGGTCAACAAAGTACCGGGTGCAGATATTCATGCAAACGTAAGCTTTGATAGTTACACGCTTGCCGCTGAATGGGTAACAGCAACGAGCCGATTTCGTACCATGGATTTAAGTTTTAATGGTCGGGGAGCACATCCTTCTGCGGGGCAAGTTGAGGCAGGATGGACATTTATGACCCTTTCCAAACCCGCTTCACTTAACGTGGGATACCAGTGGTCAAGACAAGCGCTGGCTTTACAAATACCAAAAAAGCGGGTGATCGCTGCATTTAACATCTCCATTTGGAAAGATACGGTTGAGAGTCTTGAATATCGACACGATTGGGATTACAGGGCTGGGCAAATGGGGAACGGGATAGCCCCTCCTGGGCTGGTCAATACGCCCGTTGTGGGAACAGGCCGTGGAACCGACACGGTATCTGCCCAGATAGCGGTGTTTTTCTAGCAAATCACTTAAGATGTCGGGTCCTGGCCCAGAGGTATCTTCAGTTTTTGGGGGATGCCTGATATTTAGTCGTTGCGAGCAAAGCGAAGCAATCCAGGGCAAATCTTTAGCGTGACATCGATCTGGATTGCTTCGCTTACGCTCGCAACGACGGCAACTTTTTCTTGTTTTAGAAAGCTGAAGATACTTCAGGCCTTGGCCCGACATTTATCTGCGTCAATGAATTATTTATCCTATCATCAAGCCTTGGGCTTGCTTATATGACTTTGCTTTAAGCGGCGAATGCGTTAGGATGTACATTGAAAATCACAAGGAGAAAGTATGATTCGAGTATTATCAGGTATATTAATTGGTTGTGGCCTCATAAGCGCTACCTATGCTGCGTCAGTCCCTGACACGGAGGCCGTTCAGTTAACCCATTGTCTTGCAGCAAAAATAAACTTCGAACACAAAATATTAGCTTCGAATAAGCAATTCCAAGTCATTGAGTTGCCCTCAAAGAAAATCGATGCACTGGTTAAACTAGCGGATAAATCCAATTGCGGTCGGTTTAAAAATGTGACCAGCACTTTGGTAAAAAAATCAGGTTCAGATCAATCAAAAGCAATGCAGGTTTTAGCTCAACCAAAACCGCTTACATTAATACGTTCACAACAATATCCTGTGACCCACCAAGAGGCGGTTCATCCGCTTGTAAAACAAGTTGAGCCGAATAACATTTGGCAAACCTTAACCTCGTTGACGAGCTTTTACAATCGCTCGGCTACAAGCAAGACAGGTGTCGAAGCTGCTGAGTGGTTGAAATCTCAATTTGAGCAAATGGTGAAAGATTCCGGCCGGACGGATACCGACACCTGGTTTGTTGAAACTGGCTCTTATGATCAACCATCCTTAGTGACTGTCATCGGCAAAGATATTAAAGCGCCTGGTATTGTGATCGGTGCGCATATGGATACGCTCGGTGGACGGATGCCTGGCGCAGGCGATGATGGCAGTGGTTCGTCTTCTGTTATGGAAGCAGCCCGCGTGATATTAAATTCGCAATTAGAATTAAAGCGTCCGGTTTATATTATATGGTATGCCGCAGAAGAGCGCGGCTTAGTTGGCTCAGTATATGTGGTTGAATATTTCCAAGAGCACAAAATACCAGTCCATGCAGCCATCCAGTTTGATATGACCGGCTTCCGTAATAAGGCGAGTGATGAAACCATGTGGTTGTTTAAAGACTACACTGACACAGCATTAACCAATTTTAGCGCTGAGCTTATCAAAGAATACATTCAAGTACCGATTAAGTATTCGAAATGTGGCTATGCTTGCAGTGATCATGCTTCGTGGATGGAAGAAGGCATTCCGGCCGCTTTTCCTTGTGAAACCAGTTTTGAAGATCATAATCCTGTTATCCACACTTCCCGAGATACGATGGATCGGCTAAACTTAAACCATATGACGAACTTTTCCAAGCTTGCTGTTGCGTTTGCCATGGAATTAGCGTTAGCCTAATCATTTAACCGCAGATAGGATTTGATTTTATCTGCGGTTAAGTATAGTTTTTTCTAAAATTGATTAAAATTACTGAATCAGGAACTTCAATGATTGCAAAAACACCGTTGCATGCGGAGCATGTAAAAGCAAATGCGAAGCTGGTGAATTTCTTTAATTGGGAAATGCCACTTAATTACGGTTCACAAATCGAAGAGCACCACGCTGTCCGCAATCATGTGGGCATGTTTGATGTCTCGCACATGACCATTGTCGATGTGTTAGGTGCGGGTGGACGTTCCTTTCTCCGACGATTACTGGCAAACGATGTTGATAATTTATCTCACGTTGGTCAGGCGTTGTATAGTTGTATGCTCAATGAACATGGCGGTATTATTGATGATTTAATTGTGTATCAACGATCCGCTGATAACTATCGCATCATTTTAAATGCAGCAACCCGCGATAAAGATTTATATTGGATTGGCCATAAAAGTGAGGGTTTTTCCGTCGGTCTGCAAGAACGACGCGAGCTAGCGATGATCGCAATTCAAGGCCCCGAGACCAAGTCGGCACTGGAAGCTATTTTAACCCCTGCTCAAATTGATGGCATATCGACCCTTCATCCCTTTGAAAGTGTTGATATTGATAATTGGTTTTTTGCCAGAACCGGATATACCGGCGAAGATGGTTTTGAAATTGTATTACCCAATCAAGATATCGTTGGCTTTTGGCAAAAATTAATTGAGTCCGGTGTCAAACCTTGTGGATTAGGTGCTCGTGACACATTACGTCTTGAAGCAGGTATGATGTTGTATGGTCAAGATATGAATGAAACGACCACACCTTTTGAATCGGGTCTGGCTTGGACGGTGAAAATGACCCCTGAAGACAGGGATTTCATTGGCAAAGGGGCATTAATATCGCAAAAATCACAAGGCATCACTCGCAAAATGGTTGGCTTAACCTTAGAAGATAAAGGTATCATGCGCCATGGCATGCGGGTAGTGGTTGCCGGTCTTGAGGATGGGGAGATTACCAGCGGCGGGTTTTCACCGACTTTAGGCAAATCCATTGCATTTGCACGAGTGCCAGTAGAAACAGGTGAGAAAGTGCAGGTTGATATTCGAGGCAAACTCGTGCCAGCAAGCGTTGGGAAGCCTCGATTTGTAAAGCAAGGCAAGCAAATCGATTAATACATGCAAAACAAAAAAAATAGGAAATAAAAATGAGCGAGCTAAAATATACATCAACTCATGAATGGGTGAAGCCAAGTACCGATGATTTGTGGGTCATTGGCATCACTGAACATGCCCAGGAATTATTAGGGGATATGGTTTTTGTTGAATTACCCGAAGTAGGGGAAACCTTTAGTGCGGGTGATGAACTGGGTGTGGTTGAATCAGTCAAAGCGGCTTCTGACTTTTATGCTCCTATCAGCGGGGAAGTGGTGGCGGTTAATGAGACGCTTTCTAATAATCCCGGGTTAGTCAATGAGTCCCCCCTTGCGGAGGGTTGGTTGGTGAAGATAAAACCTTCCAATTTGGATGAAATCAAAGACCTACTTGATTTAGCTGCTTACCAACAAGTGATTGCAGAGGAATAATCGTTATGGCATTTGTACCGCATACCGAAAAAGATATTGAACAAATGTTAGCGCAAATTGGTGTGGCTAACGTTGACTCGCTATTTGATGAAGTGCCTGCTAATTTACGTTCAGCACCCTTGCAAAATATACCCGACGCTATCAGTGAGATGCGTTTGATGCGGGAAGCCAATGAGAAGGCTGCTGAAAATAAATCATTGACTTGCTTTTTAGGTGCGGGTGCTTATGACCATCATATCCCTGCTGCCGTATGGGATATTACCTCTCGAGGGGAATTCTTAACGGCCTATACCCCTTACCAGGCCGAAGCCAGCCAAGGTAGCTTACAGTTGCTGTATGAATTTCAGACAATGATAGCGGAATTGACCGGTATGGATGTGGCGAATGCATCGCTTTATGATGGCGCAACGGCCCTGGCAGAATCAGTATTAATGGCAGTTCGCATCAACAAACATTCGCAAAGCAAGAAGGTGTTGGTGCCAGAAAGCCTTCACCCACATTATATGGAAACGTTGGAATGCATTGTTCGTAATCAGCATATTGAAATAGTCACTCTCCCTTTTAACGCCAAGACCGGTATTGTCGATCCGCAATCGTTAGTTGCTTATCAACAGGATGATATCACCGCATTGGTTATTCCCCAGCCCAATTTCTTTGGTTGTTTGGAAGATGTGAATGCATTAACCAACTGGGCGCAAGCACATCAGGTGATTAGCATCGCCTGTGTAAATCCAGTTTCTTTGGCTTTATTAGCGCCGCCAGGTGAGTGGGGAAATCATGGGGTTGATATCGTGTGTGGTGAGGGACAACCCTTAGGTGTGCCATTGGCGTTAGGTGGCCCTTATTTTGGCTTTTTTAGTACCCGTTTGAGTCATGTGCGTCAAATGCCGGGAAGGATCGTTGGTAAAACGCTGGATAAAGATGGTAAGCCCGGGTTTACCTTAACCTTACAAGCCCGTGAACAGCATATTCGACGTGGCAAAGCAACGTCTAACATTTGTACCAATCAAGGTTTATTGGTGACGGCAGCTACGATCCACATGAGCCTGCTTGGCTTTGAAGGATTGGCGTCGGTTGCTAAAAACTGCCACTTAAATGCGGTCAAATTGGCGGATAAGTTAAATCAAATTGATGGCGTTGAAATGGTTTTCTCCTCGCCCTTTTTCCACGAAGTGGTCTTAAAGCTTGCAAAACCCGTTGCCGATGTTTTAACAAAATTAGAGCAGGCTGGCATCAATGGTGGTCTCGAACTTAGCCGGTATTTTAACTCACTGTCTAGCCATTTGTTGGTTTGTGTGACAGAAATGCGCTCTGAAGAGGATATCAATGATTATTATCAAGCCTTACAACGTATCATGGCTGAGGGGTAAAACATGTTTATCGTAATGTTGAATTATAAAGCGCCGTTAACCGAAGTGGATAAATACCTTCAGGCACATCGCGAGTTTCTTGATTACCATTACAAGCAAGGATTATTGCTCGCTTCAGGCCCTTTGAAACCCAGAACAGGCGGCATTTTGATAGCGCTGACAGATGATAAAGACGCATTAGAAGATGTGCTAAAAAATGACCCTTTCTACCTAGCCGAGATCAGTGACTATCAGTTATTTGAGTTTACACCCGTCAAACATCGCGATGAAATAAAAGACTTGATTTTACAAACGGAAGGCAAATTATGTTGATATTTGAAAAATCCCAAGATAACTGCAAAGCCATAGCGCAATTCCCAGAACCAGTTGCCGGATCCCTTTCAATCCCTCCCCATTATTTGCGACAAAAGCCAGCAAAACTACCGGCTTGCTCTGAATTGCAGGTTGTCCGTCATTATACGGGGTTATCGCAAGATAATTTTTGTATTGATACCAATATGTACCCACTTGGATCTTGCACGATGAAATATAACCCTCGTGGTGTTCATAAGGCAGCTTCCATCCCGGGTTTTTTAAATGCCCATCCATTAAGCTCAGCCACGGCTAATCAAGGCTCCTTATCCATGCTTTACCATCTGCAGCAATATTTATGTGAAGTAACCGGCATGGCTGCTATTTCACTGACACCGATGGCCGGATCGCAAGGCGAGCTTGCAGGTGTGGCAATGATAAAAGCTTATCACCAATCCAGAGGTGAGAATAATCGAAACGAAATATTGATACCCGATGCAGCACATGGCACCAATCCAGCGTCAGCTGCAATGTGTGGTTTTAAATTAGTTGAATTGAAAACAGCCGATGGTGGCGGTCTGGATTTGGATGAGTTAAAGGCCAAAGTGGGGCCGAATACGGCTGGGATAATGCTAACAAACCCCTCAACCCTCGGCCTTTTCATGCGCCAAATTGAACAAATCGCTAAAACGGTCCATGATGCTGGTGGGTTGTTATATTATGACGGTGCTAATTTAAATGCTATTTTAGGCCACGTTCGCCCTGGGGATATGGGGTTTGATGTCATGCATTTAAATTTACATAAAACATTTGCAACGCCTCATGGCGGTGGCGGCCCAGGCGCAGGACCTGTTGCGGTGGCTGCCAGACTAAAACCATTTTTGCCAACGCCGATTGTTGGCAAAGAAGGCGATAACTATCGCTGGCTGACTAAACAGGATTTACCGCTTAGCATCGGTAGAATGTCAGCTTTTATGGGCAATGCGGGTATTTTGTTGCGCGCGTACTTATACATTCGATTATTAGGTAAGAAAGGGTTGGTTGACGTGGCAGAAAAAGCCACTTTAAATGCCAATTATCTCATGAAAGCGCTGCAAAAAATGGGTTATACGGCCGCTTATCCAAAACGCCGAGCCAGTCATGAATTCATTATTACGCTAAGCCCCGAGAAAAAACAGTTTGGGGTTAATGCGATGGATGTCGCTAAACGGTTACTGGATTATGGTTTTCATTCGCCCACTACCTATTTCCCCTTATTGGTGCCAGAATGTTTGTTGATTGAACCCACTGAAACGGAGAGTAAACAAGAGTTAGACCGTTTCTTGGCGGCGATGAAATCCATTCGAGAGGAGATAGTCAGCCAGCCGGATATGGTTCGGGAAGCACCCCATCGGTTAAAATTAAGACGCCTCGATGATGTCCGGGCTGCTCGCATTCTTGATTTAAACTATTATTTAGAAAATCAATTCTAGTTCGAGCCTGCGTGTGGGTGATAGCGCGCTGCTTGTTGGGGGTATACAACGCATCGCCCGCAGGATGAATGGTCATAATATTAACATTTCTCCTTTAAAACTTGCCTATTTTTCAAGGAGGTAACTATACTTACTATATAAAGATAGGGATGTTATATGCCAATACTATTTGCACGACAGGAAATCTATGACCAAAAAGAGAAAGTCATAGCCTACGAGCTTTTGTATCGCGGGGTGAATACCAATGCGTCCTTAGTAAACCCCGATGATGAATTGGCAGGTGATGTAGCAACATCCAGTGTGATAACCAATTTATTTACCAACACCTATACCGACAACCTCCTTAATGGCAGCCCTGCATATATTAATTTCACCCGCAATCATATCCTCGATAATGTTCCTAGCATGTTACCGAAAGAGAAAATTGTCATAGAAGTGCTTGAAAATACATTGGTTGATGATGTTCTCATTGATAAATTATTGGCCTTACATAAACAAGGCTATCGAATTGCCTTAGATGACTTTACCTATAATCCTTGCCTTGATCCCTTGATTGAATTCGCCGATGTTATCAAAATCGATATGTTAATGATGCCGCTTGACTTAATTGAAAAAGAAGTCAGTAAGCTTGGTCATTTTAAAGGGGTACTACTTGCTGAGAAAGTGGAAACAAAAGAAAACATGACATGGTGTTTGGATCATGGATTTACCTACTTTCAAGGGTATTATTTTTCCAAACCAAACTGCATTGAAGGCGAGCAGATGTCTGAGAATAAAGCAGCCATGCTTAATTTAATGACAGAACTTCATGATCCCGATGTGGCTTTAGAGAAAATCGAAACAATTTTGATGCAAATTCCCAAGTTAAGTTACCGCATTTTACGGTTGGCAAATTCGGTGACCTATTATACCGGTTATAAAATTGATACTCTTTTAACCGCAATCCATAAACTGGGGCTGCAAAAAATTCGAGACTGGATAAGCTTAATGTTGGTATCCAGCTTTGATGATATCTCGCCTGCTCAAATCGAACGAACATTAATCCGCTCTAAAATGTGTCATACGTTGGCACAAGAAAAATATCGTGATAAAACATCTCAGGCCTATACCGTGGGCATGTTATCCAATCTTGATAACTTATTTAATCAACCACTAGAACCCCTACTTAAGCAAATCCCATTAACGAAAGACTTATCGGATGCGTTATTAAAGCATGAGGGGGATTTAGGTTATTTACTAAAATTGGTGGAAGAATATGAGCAAGCGAGCTTCGACCAATTAGATTTTAGCGTTTTTGATGAAAAAACACTTGCCAATGCCTACATGCAAGGGTTGCGGTATGCCGATGAAGTAATGCAAATCATTGGTCATTAATTCGTTTTAGGCGCCATAACAATCCTTGGCCTAGGTGATTTTCCTAGGTCACAAGGGTGACATTTTAACGCTAAATCGGGTAAACTGTGACCCACCGTATTGTTATTGAGACACCTATGTCAGATAAGTCAACGCATTTTGGTTTTCAGACCGTCGCTTGGCAAGATAAGCAGAAAAAAGTCGCCGACGTCTTCCATTCCGTTGCTGATAAGTATGACATCATGAATGACTTAATGTCATTGGGTGTGCACCGATTGTGGAAAAAAGCGACCATCGACAAGGCATCTATCCGTCCTGGACATCGGGTGCTTGATCTCGCTGGTGGAAGTGGTGATCTCACTTGCCAGGCTTCTCGGCGTGTGGGTGAGCAAGGTGAGGTGGTTTTGGCAGACATCAACGAAGCCATGTTGCAGCAAGGCCGGGCCAATTTACTAGATAAGGGCATCCTGAAAAATGTTCGCTTTATCCAAGCAAACGCCGAATCATTGCCCTTCCCAGATAATCATTTTGATAGAATACTCATCGGCTTTGGTTTAAGAAATGTGACTGATAAAGCAAAAGCATTGCGTTCCATGTATCGGGTGTGTCGGCCCGGCGGCAAACTCTTGGTGCTAGAGTTTTCAACACCGAATCTACCAGGGTTAAAGCCAATTTATGATTGGTATTCATTTAATATTTTACCCAAATTAGGCAAGTTAATCGCCAATGATGAAGCGAGTTACCGCTATTTAGCAGAATCCATTCGTATGCACCCCGATCAAAAAGCCATGAAAAAAATGATTGAGCAAGCAGGTTTTGAAGATTGTCATTATGATAATTTTACCGGTGGCGTGGTTGCTTTACATATAGCCTATAAATATTAAGAGTGATATGCGATGATAAAAACTTATTCTCTCAAAGCGTTACAAAAAGCAATAAACCATGCGCTAAGCCTAGATCCTGATTGGTCCGAAAAAGCAGCCCCCCTTGGCGGCAAGCGGCTGAAATTAGTGGTAGCGCCACTGGACTTGGTATTTTTTATCCTTTTTGAAGAAGACGGTAAATTAACCCTAACTGCGGAAAGTGACGAAGCAGCCGACACCACCATCCACAGCAACCCCCTTGGATTCATTCGCTTAAGCTTATTACCCATGTCAAAAGCCCGCTCACTATTTAATGATCGAATTAAAATAGAGGGTGATATGGAGTTTGGCCAACAAGTAAAAGCCTTATTTGACCAGCTAGACATTGACTGGGAAGGGCATATTGCCCAATTTACCGGGGATATGATTGCGCATCAATTGGGTAGTTTTGTTCGCAGAGGCAAAGCATTTGGTAAACATCTCCAACGAAGTTTACAAGAAAATATGGATGATTATTTGCATGAAGAATCCGGATGGTTCCCACCGGTCGAAGAGGTTGAAGATTTTTATAAAGACATTGATAATCTTGTCATGGATGTTGACCGGCTAGAAGCTAAATTTGCCCAATTACAGGGACGTGAAAATGAAGTCGATTAAGCAATTATTACGGCTTGTTTATATCAATTATGTTTTTGCTCGCAATGGCTTTGATCAAGTCCTTGTAACCCTTCCCCTGTTTCGCCCGCTGAAGTTCATCATTTATATGAACCCCTGGAATTGGTTGCGTCGAAAGCAATTAACACGAGGGGAATCGATCCGTTTATCCTTGGAGGAGCTCGGTCCGATATTTATCAAATTTGGCCAGGCCCTATCAACCAGGCCAGACATTCTACCGTCTGATATTGCCAGTGAATTAACCAAGCTACAAGATAAAGTGCCCCCTTTTTCCAGTGAACAAGCGTTACAAATATTTGAGCGTTCCTTTGGCAAATCCCCTTATGATGTCTTTGCAAGCTTTGACAAAAACGCACTAGCATCCGCATCAATGGCACAAGTTCACGCGGCAACCTTGGTAACAGGTGAAGATGTGGTGGTTAAAATTTTACGCCCCAATATGCGCAAAGTCATTGAGAAAGACTTGGCTATCATGCATACCTTTGCTGCATTTTTAGAAAGATACCTTGTTGACAGCAAACGATTGAAGCCCAAAGAAATTGTGCAAGAATTTGAGATTAATTTATACGATGAACTCGATTTACAACGAGAGGCGGCCAACGGTGGCCAATTAAGACGCAACTTTCACAATTCTCCCCTGCTCTATATTCCTGAGATTTATTGGGACTATACCCGCGACAATATTTTTGTGATGGAGCGAATTCATGGCATTCCTGTCACCGACATCGCTGCACTAGAAATGCATGGTGTTAATCGTAAGAAACTGGCCGAAAGAGGCGTTGAAATATTCTTTAGTCAAGTATTTCGCGATTGCTTTTTCCATGCTGACATGCATCCGGGTAATATATTTGTATCGCCGCACCATCCGCATGATCCACAATACATCTGTGTGGATTTTGGGATAGTTGGTACCTTAAGTGATGAAGATAAACGGTATCTTGCCGAAAACATGTATGCTTTTTTTATCCGCGACTATCGACGGGTGGCAGAGCTTCATGTTGAATCCGGCTGGGTTCACCCCGATACCCGAATCAGCGATTTTGAAAGTGCTATCCGAACGGTATGCGAGCCCATTTTTGAAAAACCACTCAAAGATATTTCCTTTGCGCAAGTCGTGTTGAAATTATTCCAAGTGGCAAGGCGCTTCCATATGGAAGTGCAACCGCAACTGGTGCTATTGCAAAAAACCTTACTAGCCATTGAAGGATTAGGAAGGCAATTATACCCCGAACTGGATTTATGGGCGACTGGTAAACCCTTTTTAGAAAAGTGGATAAAAGAGCAGATGGGACCAAAGCAGTTAATTAAACAACTATTACAACACCGCGCATTTTATGTTGAGAAATTACCCGGCCTACCCCAATTAGTGCATGATGTATTAATTCAACAGAAGTCCCACAATGCTCAAAATATGGCAATTATGTCACAAGTCAAGACAAGTGTGAGCAAAAAAGCAAGTGCCTTGGTGGCGTCGGGGGTTGCTATCACGTTATTGACCGTTGCAGGGGTTGTCCATTATCAAATGCTTGATGGAACATTATTGGCTAGATATGCCATAATTGGCGCCGCGATCACGGGATTATGGGCCTGGATTAAACGGTCATAGCGGTATTTGCTTTCAGCCCCTAGCCAATGACCGCTATTCAACGCTAAAATAGTAATTATCAATTATTGGCAAGGAATCATTATGGGATTAAGCGGCATTTCACCCATGTCATTATTATTAATTTTAGCCATCATACTCATCTTATTCGGAAGTCATAAAGTCAAGGATATTGGCAGTGATTTGGGTGAGGCGATTAAACGATTTCGTAAATCGATGAACGAAAATGATGACAATAAATCATCATGAGCTTCCCTGAATTGTTAGTGATATTATTCGTTGCCCTGATTGCATTTGGGCCGAAACAATTGCCCATGGTGGTTAAACACATGGCGCGTGCTATTCGCCTATTAACGCAATTGAAAGATCAAGCCGCTGAACAGCGGCATGCTCAAGCGAAGGAATGGCAATTGATTGACAATGAGGAGAAGGCTGCACAAGCCGATAAGCAGTATCAGTCGGCAGAATCTTCTGGCAACCGTTCAACAAATGAATGACAGTAAGGTTTGTGGCCTTGTTTTTCGTAAAAATCCTGATGATACTGTTCCGCCGGCCAAAAAGGTTGGGCTGCTAACAATTGGGTAGCCAGCTGAATGCCTTTTTCTTCTAGCTTTAAACACAGGGATTTCGCAATTTGTGCTTGTTGGTCATTGTGAAAAAATATAGCACTTCGATATTGTGGTCCTCGGTCGGGCCCTTGACCGGTCGATTGAGACGGATCATGAATATTAAAAAAGCGAGTCAATACTTGTGTGCTCGTTGCTTTTTCTCGATCAAACAACACCCGGACGGCTTCATAATGACCGGTATCACCATTACAAACCTGATTATAAGATGGGTTATCGACCGTTCCGCCCGTATAACCGCTTTCTGCCATTAACACACCAGGTATCTGTTGCAAATAATGTTCAACCCCCCAAAAACACCCACCCGCCACAATGACCTCATCGGTGTCTTGAACGGTTTCATCCAACACGAAATCAATGGATACGGAATTGACGCAATGGCGTTTATTACGAATTGTTAAATATTCACCGGTAAAAATGTGACCCAGATGTCCATCACAACGTTGGCAAAGGATTTCGGTGCGAAAACCATCTTTGTCCGGGATTTGTTTGATACGGCCTTCAATTTCATCGTCAAAACTTGGCCAACCACAACTGGAAATAAATTGATGAGAGGCTCGAAACAAGGCAATGCCACATCGCCGACACAAATACGTCCCATGTCCCTGTTTGCCTTGATAAATACCGCTGTGAGGAGGCTCTGTGTTTTTATGCTCAATCACAGCACGTGCAAACGGAGTAAGGCTATTGGTTTTATCAGTATAGGTCATTGGCGTATTCCCCACAAAGCTATATCTATAATCATATCATATATATTCGTGAACGTTTGCGTTACCGTCTCCGTTACCGAGGGGATTGATGTATGAAAGTTGGATTTTGTTTATAAAAGAAGTCTTATTGTTGGAATTTAGCTATACCGGTAACGGAGACGGTAACGCAAACGTTCACGAAAGTGTTTCCAGATATACGCCTATGGCATGGCTAAACTAGATGAATTTTCCTTTTGATTAAGGAGCTCTGAATCGGAGTGAGAGCGGGAAAATTTCGTATCGTCAACGGATTTCTTAGCGAATAGACTAAAGTCGCTGCTTCTTCTTTTTTGCGATTTGTCATTTTGACTCATTGGGATTTTTGGGGAAGATGATTTTGAGGAAGGCTCTTGGCCATCAGCACCCTTCATTTCAACATAATCCACCGGTGGCCGCCCAAAGCCCCTTGCGTAGGCACGCAAGGCTAAACATGTAGCATAGACCACACTGCTGACTGAGGTGAATGCTAATAAAATCCAGCTATCGAAATGATATTCCCCATCGTCGCCCTTTTCTTGGAAAGCATTAAAGGTAGTCATCACCGATTTAGGGCCTTTACCAACCCCGGAAAAAAATGAACGGACAACCTCAAACAGTTCCATATAAAAGAATAAAGGCTGGTTATCAATCACCATGCAATCATGGATTTTTTCTTCTAAATAATCGTCGGGTTTATTGGCATACACTTCCCCTTTTTCCAGTTTTACTAGTTCCTTTAGTTCCTTCAAGCTAATCGCTGTTTTGAGTTGTTCAAATTCGCTTAATTTTTGATGATGTTTATAGGTTTGATAAAGGGCATTGATGGCAAATCCGGCTATGAGAAATATCCCAGAAGCAATAGTGATTGCTACTGCAATCAGCAAGAAGGGTGGAATGGTACCCATGATAAGAAAAGTAATGGTCGATGCTGCAAAAACAAAGCTGGCGAGTGCACCATAAGCGGCTAATCCATGGGTCACCCCTAATAAAAAAGCCGACTTATAAGACAAAACGCTGAGATCTCTTAATTCTTCTCGTTGTCTTACAAAGGTATCCACATAATCGGTTAACTGCTTAAAATGCTTTTGGCTTAGCATTTCTTCTTTATCGAGCCGTAACGTGTGGTATAAGCATTCAATTTTTTTACCAGTCAGTGCTAAGTTTGCTTTAGCAACCGTAATATCGAGTTTTCTTTGGTAGTCATATTCTTCATACATGCGGACGGCGATATTCGTTAGTCCATACAGCACACTACAACCAATTAAGAACAAAGCAACTGGCGCAGTTAACCAAATTAAACCAGGGACTGTTAATAACGTCACAATGCCAACATACATATATAAGCCATCAACAAGGCCACCAAATGCGGCGCCAATAAAGGCTAATGCTCGGACTGTTTTCGACTGTTCTTGCACATGACTTAAGACCTCTTTACCCTGTTGTTCCATCTCATCCGGTGTCAGCGTTTTGGCATCTAACGCTTGGATATCTAGCCATACGATTTTGTTATTTTTCATCATGTACTTGCGTTGAGTATACATATAACGCAATAGCAAGCGATTGACAATTGCCAGGGCGCCAACCCCGAGGGAGGTGGGGACCACGTAGGAAAATAAGGAGGTACCAGATAAAAGCGATGCAATATTTAACGCTGCCCGAACGCCTTTATAGGCATTTTTGGAGCCTTTAAAACAATCACGCAGATATGGCCAGGTCAAAGCAAGCAAACTGAGAATGGGTTTATCTTTGTCATCGCTGTCAAAGTAGTTGCCAATGGTGGCATACGCCATGATTGCTAAGGTTTCAATCCCAACAAGCGCCATCCCTTCCGGCGAGGATAAAAATTCATGAAGCTTGTCGTCAGAATTGGAAGAGGTAGCATAAAGGAGATCAAATAACCAGCGCCAATGGCTGCAGATATTACTCAACCCGTCTAAGGCGCCGTAAGTTGCATAAAGATAACGAGATTCATGCAAATTTTTAGCGAGGTCGTCTCCCCACACACCCAGTTGGTAGCTGGTTTCAGAAAAAGTGGATTTAATCTCAGGGAGGCTTTTAGAGGCCGAAGAATCTTCCCGATGGGAACCACCGGTTGAGGAATTGATGAGACCATCTAATGGCATATCGATCAAATCGGCTAAATAAGTTGCACAAATGCTACTATATTAGCTTTTTGATGTCAATATTTTTTCAAACTGAAACAAAAGGAGTCAGATTGATGCCCGAACCTTTAATTCTATCATACTCGTAATAGCGAAAGCACTAACTTTCTGTAATCTTTTTGGGCATTTTGCTGATGGTACCAGGGTGAGAAAAAGCAATTAATCTGATATTATCATGCTAGGATCCTAATGGTATAATCTATGACTGATCCAAATCACATTGTTGCGAGGCAAATCACATGATACGGGTTGGATTATCCATTTTGCTAAGTTTAGTCGTTAACTTGGGACATACTATGAGCATGAGTATGAAGGAAAAGCACATTTTTGGTTATGTGGAACGGGTTAACTTACCAGAATTAAAAGCCAGCGTAAAAGCTAAGCTTGATACGGGAGCAAAATCTTCTTCCTTGAGTGCTATCAATATACAAGAAACCGAAGAGGGGGAAACGATTTATTTAACCTTTACCGTTCCGTTGAAAACGGGATCGGTCACAATGAAAAGACCCTTAGTGGGCAAAGTTAAAATAAAATCTCGCGCCGGTGAACATGTCAAAGGCAAGGTTACGCCAAAGCCTATACATCGTCCTGTCATTAATTTGATCGTGCAGCTAGGGACAAAGACGCGAGAGATTGAGGTTAATTTGACCAATCGTAAGCGATTTAATTATCCCTTATTATTAGGGCGTGATGCGCTAATCCAATTTGACATTGTTGTTGATCCAGCCGTGTCATTTATAGCAGAAACAAAAGAAAAATAATAAGCCAATGAAAAAACACACCAATCACCATTTATATGGTTTAATCGTTGTACTCACCGTCCTTGGGCTGAGTATGTTCTACTATCGCCATTTTGTTTTGCAAGTGCCGCTTACGGACACTGAGACCGTGAACAGCTGGACTGTTGAAGCAACGTTGCACTTTCAAGCGGAGAACAAAGTGCCCGTTAAGGCGAGTTTTCCTATCCCTTTTATGCCGCCTAATTTTGCCATACTGGATGAATATTTTGTTTCCCCCAATTATGGGGTAACCACAAACTTGGTCAACAATAACCGACAAACGGTTTGGTCCCAAAGACGAGCGCATGGCAGTCAATCGTTATATTATCGGGGAATTTTTCGTGCCATTGATCAACCTGATTTCCCATTGGGTAAACCAGCTCATGTTAAAGTGTTGCCGCTCGATGCAAAATATAAACCGGCAGTGGATAGCATGCTCGAGGATATTCGCAAATCCTCCGCAGATGTTTTAACGTTTGCCCAATCAGCGATAAAAGCGATCAACCGTAAAGATGATAATGCAAAATTATTAGTATCGGGCGATTTTTCGCAGATCAATGTTATCAAAGCCGTACAATTGCTGTTAAATCAAGCCAGCATTCCTTCTAAATTGGTGCGAGGTTTGCAATTGGCAAAAAACAGTGAGTCGGAGTTCAAATACTATTTGGCGGTTTATCAAAATAAAAAATGGACGTTGGTTAATCCAATTAATGGCAGCGCCGGCATCCCCGAACAGTACTTAGTCTGGCAATATGGTGATGAGCCTGCTTATATGTTGAGTGGCGGGAAAAAAGCATCGTTTAATTTATCGGTCACGCCAACGCCCGTCAATGCGCTCTTTTTAGCGAAAAAGCATGCCTTGCAAAACGAATCGACATTACTTCGCTTTTCATTACTCCAATTACCACTAACCCTGCAACAAACCTATCGAATTTTGTTAACAGTTCCCTTGGGTGCATTTATTATTTTGTTACTTCGTAACTTTATTGGCTTAAAAACCTTCGGTACGTTTATGCCCGTTTTGATTGCATTAGCTTTTCGTGAAACACATTTAGTATGGGGGATTACGCTATTTGTGTTAATTGTCTCTTTTGGGCTGTTAGCACGATTTTATTTAGATCAACTGCGCTTACTCCTTGTGCCTAGGTTGGCCTCTATTCTAACGGTGGTTATTTTGATGATGATTTTTATCAGCATCTTATCGCAAAATTTAGGTCTGGATTTGGGATTATCCGTCGCTTTATTCCCGATGGTGATTTTAACCATGACCATTGAGAGAATGTGCATCGTATGGGATGAACGTGGGCCAGCAGAGGCGATTAAATCTGGTATGGGGAGTTTATTGGCGGCAGTTATCGCCTACGGCGCCATGAATTATGAGCCTTTACAATACCTCTTATTTGCATTCCCCGAATTGTTGCTGGTCTTATTAGCGTTGATTTTATTATTTGGTCAGTATCGTGGCTACCGCCTTTTTGAATTATTTCGCTTCAAATCCTTAGCAAGGAATTAGATATGTGGCGATTATTCAATAAATTAAGAAAATCGGGTGTGATGAGCATCAATAAGCGCAACAAAAGCTATGTGCTCCAATATAACCGCCGTAAATATTATCCGCTTGTTGATAATAAGCTTCAGAGTAAGAAATTAGCGATTGCTCATAACATCAATGTGCCTCCCTTGTATGCAACGATTGAAAGTGAGCATCAGCTAAAAAAGCTTGAGTCAATCTTAGACCCGTTCTCGGATTTTGTTATCAAACCGGCGCATGGCGCAGGAGGGGATGGTATCGTTGTTATCCGTGATCGGGTGATGGGACGGTATAGGCAGATAAATGGTGAACTTTTGACCATTCAAGACCTGCAATATCATATATCCCGATTATTATCTGGCGCGTTTAGTTTAAGCGGCCATCCTGATTTTGCGATCATTGAATATCGGGTGCAAGTCGATCCCGTGTTTGCCAGTGTCAGTTATGAAGGGGTTCCTGACATTCGCGTGATTACACTGTTAGGTTACCCAGCCATGGCCATGCTGCGCTTACCGACCCGCTTATCCGGAGGAAAGGCCAATTTACATCAAGGTGCGATAGGGGTTGGTGTGGACTTAGCCACAGGAAAAACATTAGCGGGTGTTCACCATAATGACCCCATTGATTTTCATCCGGATACATTAGAATCGATCATAGGATTAACGGTCCCTTATTGGCAGCAAATTCTAACAACGGCCGCTTCCTGTTTTGAATTAACCAATCTTGGCTATTTAGGAGTGGATATTGTATTGGATAAAACGCACGGCCCCTTAATGTTGGAACTCAATGCGCGACCCGGTTTGAATATCCAAATTGCCAATGCAGAAGGTGCGCTAAAACGATATCAAAAAATAGAAAATCATGCTGAGTTGGTCGATGAAACGGTCGAACAACGGGTCAAATTTAGCCAGCAGCGTTTGTAAACTTAATAGCAAGTCACCATGAAACTAAATCCCGAGCAAAACAAAGCCGTGCGCTATATCGACGGTCCTTTATTAGTATTGGCAGGCGCTGGAAGTGGTAAAACACGCGTCATTACCCGCAAAATAGCATGGCTGATTGAACAAGCAATCTTTCCCGCCCATCATATTTGTGCTGTCACTTTTACCAACAAAGCGGCAAATGAAATGCGTGAGCGAGTGGGTTTGTCCATCGACAAAGGGAAGCGCCGTGGGTTAAAAGTGGCAACCTTTCACACACTTGGGTTGCAAATTCTAAAAAGTGCTCATGAAATCAGTGGTCTTAAAAAGAATTTCACCATTTTTGATAGCGAAGACTGTTTAAATTTAATCCGGCAATATTTGCCACCGGGTCGAGCGAAAGACAAAGAATTTCCGATGCGAGTGCAGCAGCACATTTCCCGTTGGAAAAATCAAATGTTGGATACGACGGAAATTGATGTCGCCAATTGTGTTGATGAAATTCAGTTGATGGCAGCTGATATTTATACAAAATACCAAACGGCATTAACTGCCTACAATGGCGTTGATTTTGATGATTTGCTACGTCTGCCGGTGCGCATACTCCAGCAACACGATTCATTTCGAAAGCATTGGCAACATAAAGTGCAATATTTACTGGTGGATGAATATCAGGACTCAAACACCACCCAATATGAACTCGTTAAGTGCTTGGTCGGTGAAGCTGGGCGACTGACAGTTGTGGGGGATGACGATCAATCAATTTATGCGTGGCGTGGCGCTAAACCTGAAAATTTGTCCTTATTGCAACAGGATTTCCCACAATTGCAAGTGATTAAACTCGAACAAAATTATCGCTCAACCCAGCGAATTTTACATGCCGCCAATCACCTGATTAGTCATAACCCTCATTTGTTTGAAAAATCCTTATGGAGCGAGTATGGTCATGGCGAAATGATTCGAGTGATCACTTGCCGTGACGAAAATCACGAGGCGGAACAGGTCATTGCTGATCTGGTTTCCCATAAATTACGCCATGGTCATCAATACGGTGACTATGCCCTGCTCTACCGAGGAAATCATCAGGCAAGGCTATTTGAAAAAATATTACGTCAACAGGGCATTCCTTACAAAATCAGTGGGGGGCAATCATGGTTTGCTCGCAGTGAAATTAAAGATGTGTTTGCCTATTTTCGACTATTAGCCAATCCCGATGATGATACGGCGTTTTTAAGAATTATAAACATTCCCAAACGAGGAATTGGTGAAGCAAGCTTGGATGCTTTGGGTCGATATGCCCAGTCAATGCAGCAGTCGTTGTTTTCCTGTGCAGATCACGTTGGCTTGCAATCGTTATTGGCGGAAAAACCAAGAGAAGCACTCATCCATTTCAAACAATGGTTTGGGCAATTTGAGCAAGCGCTACAATCGGGCTTAAGCAAGGCATTGTTGCAAAAAATGGTAGATGAGTCAGGCTATGAGGCCTATTTGTATGAACAGTCAGACTCACCGGCAAAAGCCCAAAAAAGAATGGATAATGTATGGGAGTTAGTAAACTGGATTGAACGATTGCAGCAAAAATCACCCGAATTAAGTTTGATCGATGTGATCAATCAATTGATATTAATCGAAATTTTAGATCAATCAGAAGAAAGTAACCCCGAACAGATTCAATTAATGACACTGCATACCTCAAAAGGACTTGAGTTTCCCTATGTCTATTTAGTGGGGATGGAAGAAGATATTTTGCCTCACAGAGCAAGCATTGATGCCGATCAAATCGAAGAAGAACGCCGCTTGGCTTATGTGGGTATCACGCGCGCGCAGCGGGAGTTATGTATCACCTTGGCAAAAAGACGTCGACGGGCAGGAGAATTAGTGGATTGCCAACCTAGCCGTTTCATTGCTGAACTACCCCAACAAAGTATTCAATGGCATGGACTGACGGATAAAAAAAATGCCGAAGAATCGAAAAAAATTGCCTCCGATCATCTCGCTGGCTTAAAGTCGCTTTTGCAAGGGTAAGGTTGTTTATCATTCATTTGTGTGAGTAGATAAAAAACAATTTTTTGTTATGTACGTAAACTCTTAGGTTATCGTTTAAATTATTGACAATACCAGGGCTCTATGATGAAATCGCTATAAATGATCATATAATGAGCACAGTGGGCCATGTTTTCTCGAAGTTTCCTTTTTTCTAAAAATAGTACCGCTAAAAATGCAGTTAAAAATTTTGGCAACATTCATAATTTAAAGTTTGGCCGAGCGGAGGCAAAAACATTTAAATTAAAAAACATGAGCTTACCCGCATCATTAAAACTGGGCGTGCAACCTAATTGGCGGATTAGTCAGCCCAAATTGTCAACGGATATTCATTTGCGACACCTAGCCCCATCGGCAGAGAATATCGTCCAGGAACATTGCTATGTTAACAAGCCTTGGCAACTCAAGGCAGGTAAAATTGAGCATGCAATCCAATTTACACCACTCATTCCCACATCCCCCATCGATTACATTCGCATCGCTTTTCATGCCAATCGCCAACTTTCCCTGCTTGCCATGGCTAAGCCTGGCGTTGGTAATCGGCTGCAAAATGCATTAATTGCCTCGGATGATGATCTGTCATCACAGCATCGATTTGACTTTGCTCCCAAAGTAGGGGTTGATCCTCGAGCGCGTGCCAGCTTATTGCTGAGTATGGAACGCGAGGAGTCCGTTGACCAGGTCCAGCAATTTTTGGGTGGCTTGCATCATTTGACCGCTTTCAATGAACCAGTACTCCATTTATGTCAGCAAACGCTAAATGAGAGTCAGCGCCAACTCGATGAGCCTGGTTCCTGGAAACCGCTAATCAATTTACCAGTAGAAGAATCCAATCGCGACGTGGGTGGTTATCCTAATTTTCTACCGGATGACCCGGACATTAATACCAATTACTATTACCATGCAAAAGACATTATTGATTTTCCCAACCAAATTCCCGCTATTCATCGGTGCATTCTTGAAAAAGATGTCGATGGCCTATTTGAACTGTTAAAACAAGATCCTCTGTTGCTATATCGACGTGACCCGTTTGGTAATTTACCCATAGAACTAGCGAAAAAATTATGGGATTTTGAGGTGGCAGAGTCGCTATTTCTCTATTGGTATCAGTTGCCCCCCCAACAACGATTCCTTGATAATTTATTTTTACGCCAGGCTAATGATATTCATATGGCTATTGCCATGAATAGTGAGCGACGAAAAAATATTGACCGTCAGGGTATGGTGAATGAATATCGAAATTGGCCTATCCCACAAAGACCCAAATTACACCAAGACGTATTGCGTGGCCAAGCCTTATCGTTAACGGACTTTAGCAAAGAAGCGCAGGCTTTTGAAAAGCTTAGTCAAGCGCTTTATCAGATTGCTTATGACACAGCCAACGCATGTCACACCATGATCAATACATTACCGGCTGAAGTGAAATCAATGACGCTTTATCGACACCCTGAGGTCAGTTACACCCTCGAAGAGGAACTTGGTTATTTGACGGATCGGTTGGTTATCAATGAGCAAGATTTAGTGTACTGGAAAAGCAATTGGGAGCGTGTCTTACATTTTATGAAAAATGCCGATTGTGAGTTACCAAAGCATGGATTGGTGCAAGGGGATTATGGCGACTTAATACAAGGGTATGAACGCTTACTAAAAATTAAAGCCAATAGCATCAAACAATTTAATGACGCCTTCCAATCCTATAAGACGTCGTGCTACCAAAAGGATGCCACGGAATTTTACACATGGACTTATTTGTTGGCCGTTATCCAGAGTAAAGCGGCCATATTAGCGAATTATCCACAAAGCCACATTGATATTGATTGGCAATTGGCAGCGCTTAAAGGATACCATAAAGAGTCCTTGAGCCAAGCTGAAATAAGTCGTTACAGTGTCTTTCATATGTGTTATGAGCCCCAATTTCTTAACTTTTGTCGGCAAGGATTGCTGTCGTTTGAAATGCAAGATGATTGGGGCTATACCCCCTTATTATTAGCCATTGTCACTAATCAAATTGATACGGTTAAAGAATATTTATCGAGTGGGTTATTCAAGCCGAAAGTATGGGTGAGAACCGGGGGAGGCAATGGTATTTATTATACGTTGTTGGAACATGCTCCCACGGTGGAGATGGTTGAGTTGTTAATGCATCATTTTTACCCAACCAATGAAGAATCGACATTACCCAAACGCGGTAGTTTGACAATTAACCAAGCTTTGCAGCGGTATCGATTTCGACCCGATGTTAAGCAGTTCCAATTATCATTAATCGAAGAAATTATGTTAGGTCGCAGTCATCGGCCTGATTCATTGAGCTTACTTAGACTTTTGCTTCGTCACCATGATGAAGAAGTGGTTGAGGGGCCTTATGATGACAATGTCCCTCAGGAAGTCGCAGAAATAGTTAGCCAACATAATCAACGAGTTCGCTCTCAGGCACAGAGTAAACTGAGCGCAGTCAAATTGGCTGGTATTCGCTTGGAGAATGCTACAATCGTTAGCCAGTTTTACCAAAATCATCTCCATCGTAAAGTGGCGTGCACGGCTCGATTAATGCCTGTTTCAAATATCCTGCATGATATGCCTTTAAGAAATAACTTGGCTGATATTTTTTCACAGTGCTTTCGCATGCGTGAGTTCGATAGCCCAAAAGCACGGGAGTTGTTCTTTCAGACCTATTTAAATACCCATGCTTCTTTTTTTATCGAAGTCTACCATGATTCGCAGGACAATCCGGTTGGTTTTTGTACCTTCACGCTGAAGGAAACTCATGATACAAGTAAGCCTGATTGCAAAAGCGATCTAACCTTATATATGTCGATGGCAGCCTGTGCCAGTGGAACCCCTTCAGGGATGCCATTGTATACGCATAAAATCGTATATACTGCTTGGCAGCTTGCACAAAATGAAAATAAATCATTGTATTTTTACGGTCGTTATGGTCGACCGGGTCTTGCTTTTAAATTACTACCCCCTGAAGCGAAATATTCCGTTAAATATGCCTTTGATGAACAAAGGCAACACCATACCATGGAAGATGTGTCTGGCGATAAGCTCAATAACAATGGTACGTCTACCCCACCTGTTTTGTCGCTTGCTATGCGAAAATGCGAGGATGATGTGAAATTGGAAGAATATGATTATTGGCTAAACAACAAACTGTCGGGGCAGCCGAACCAATCATTGCCATTGATGTTTGAAGTGGATGAGCAGACGATTTTGGGTTGGCGAAAGATGCATTATCAACAAAATGGGTTAACCGATGAGTGGCAAAACCGATTTAACCAATTGTTTACTGAGTTGAATACGCTCAATCAACAACCAACGATTCCATCAAAACTATGAGCGGTCTGCCCTGATGTCCATAAGCCGATTTTTAAAACAAAATCCCACCTTTTCAGAGGCAGATACCATTGCAGAATGGTGCCGGCCCCTTGCCTTATTACAAATCCCCTACTTTTGTCATGCCCACATTGATAAGCAAAACCGCTTGACTTTTATTTGCAATTATCCCGAATTTGGCTGCCATTATCTAGAAAACGGCTTTTATCAATATGATATTCATATGAAGGAGGATTTTCGCCAATCTCAGGTTATTGTCTGGGATTTATTTGAACGCTCATCAAAGTCTCGTGTGATGCATGATGATTTTAAAGCGTTCGGGCGTGGCCATACATTCACCATTGTGCAACCCAGGGAAGATGGTTGTCATTACTTTCATTTTGCTTCTTATGATGGAACGTCTGGCGCTAGCCAGAGCTATCTTCAGCGATTGGATGTGTTAGAACAATTTATTTCTTACTACTTAGACAAGTTGTCTCGAAGTCTATCGGTTCAAAAAAAATTAGCGGTTAAAATCCCGCTCGACTTAAGCTTGGGGGGATATAGTTTAGAGAATGCGCCTGCTATATTGGACACGAACGATTTTTATCAACTAACGATGCATCAAAGGCAGCATGTGAATGGCGGTTCTGAGTATTTAACCCTTGGGGAAATCAGCTGCTTATATTGGTTGGCTTTAGGAAAAACAATGGAAGAAACGGCCATATTGTTGGATATTAGTCCTCGAACGGTCAAGGCACATATTCATCATGCTAAAGAGAAATTGCATTGTCAGAGTTTATTTCAATTGGGCATGTATTTTAAGGATAGATTCCAATTGCTTTCCAAAATGGGATGGATGCCAAAAGAACAAGAAACTTAAAGAATGCCATAAAGACATTGGATTTAATTAAACGGTTAAGAGAGCATTGCCGATAAGAGCCAATTTGTGATTGAAATAAATTGAAATAACTGGATTGATAAGGAAAAATCCAGGCTTCTGAGGCCATCAAGATAGTGAAAATGATGATCCAAGGATGAACCGGGCTAGTAGGAAGAATGGGCATTAATAAAGTAAAGGCAAGTGCCGGGGCTGTCATGGTGCCGAGCACAAAATTTAAGCCCCAACTTAAGAGAAAAACGCCCACCATACAATATAATGGATCTTTTATCCAAGCGGTAACCAGGCTATATTTTGTGGTATCGAACAAAGTCACATCCAGCTTATTAATTAAATTCATCGTGCCAACCATGGCAATCAGATAACAAATAAATGGAAGATTTATCAGCGTATGGAGTTGTTGATAAGGTTTCACGCCAGTCAAGATGGGTAAAAAGATGATGATGATGCTCAAAGGTATCGTTGAAACGCCAAGGCAAAGCATCAGTAACATCCCTGGTAATAAACACGCCAACATCAATAACGATGTTGACTCTTGAAAACTATTCGCGGGCAAATTAGCCATGGATCGCAAAAGGGTGAAACGGTTAATCGTGGGATAATTGGCAGGTTTGTAATAATGGCCATGTATGAAAAAAAATACAGCTAATAGCAATAAGCCGGTAAACGATGCAAAGAATAACCAACTCAACCAACCGTTGGGTAGGGCTTGCTCGTTTGTTAGCATGTTAAGCAGCAGATAATTACTGCTTTTGCCGCTAAGAAAGACTGTCGAGAGTAAGATGCATCCACAAAACGTAGTATGTAACATGGCTTCAGCTGCTTTGGGTGTTTCACGAATGATCTTATGTTCAAACAAACTCCCTAACACGGGCGTCATGACCGCAATTCTAGCACTTTGAGCGGTTAATATAGGCGTTAGGAAAATACCCGTGAAAAAGAGGATCTTGTCGACCAATTTCGGTTTGGAGGCAAGATGATATAAAACAAAATAAATCCCCTTTTTTACCAGTAATGAATCTTTGATGATGTGGGATGTTGCAAGAATTGCCATCAAAAAATAGACATTACTGGACAGGCAGCCCTGCCATAACCGATGACAGTCTTCCCAAGGAAGAAAAAAGCTAATGATGACAATTATCAACATTAAGCGTTTAGTGGAAAATACGCCTAAGCCTGTAAGAATGACACAAGTGGTTAACAAAAAAGGAACATAAAACGAAATCGTCTCTTTGTTTTCGAGCAGATTATAGACTATCGTTTCAAGGAAAGTCATGCACGCAACCTCCATCCATGCAGTTGGACACAATCCCGTTTTTTGTTGACATAATTTTCCCCAGTGAGTTTTTATCTCCTTATGTAATATGTGTCCATGAGCGCGTATTTTAACGGTTCAAATTTGCTTGACTATTGTCCAAAAAGACAATGCAAGGGCCCAGAGGTCATTTGCTTGTCTATACTTTCTTTATGGAAGGCTTTTAATCGCTTCGAATTTCACGATTCATTCAAGCAAGCAAAGCTCAAGGAGAGCGTTATGCCTACATCTGAGCAAACGACGGCTCACCAAACCCTCCCCAAAGCGTCTCTTTCCGCCTGGTTGATATGTTTGTTAGCGGCGTTGTTTTATGCCTATGATTTTGTATTACGCATAAGCCCCAGCGTCATGATTCACCCTCTCATGAGTTGGTTTGATGTGAGCGCCACACAATTAGGGTTGTTATCTGCTTTTTACTATTATGCCTATACCCCGTTACAATTGCCCTCAGGCGTCATTGTCGATAAATGGCCACTGCGTTGGGTGCTTTCTGGCTCAGCCTTTTGTTGCGCGATAGGGTGTTTTATTTTTGCTTCAACGGATAGCTTAATTATTGCTTACATCAGCCGAGCAATGATGGGTTTGGGATCTGCGTTTGCCTTTGTGGGGGCATTAAAATTAGCAGCCTTGCGTTTACCCCAATACCATTTTGCCCTGTTTAGTGGGATTGCCACAGCACTTGGGACCTTGGGAGCTATGGCTACGGACATGTTTTTATCACGAAGTGTTGAAGCATTTGGTTGGCAAAACAGCATATATATGAGTGGTTTCATTGGCCTAGGCATTGCCATTTTATTAGCGCTTACCATTCGGCCGACGCCTAAAAGCATGGATAGTTTGAAAGCAAATTCATTATCTTGGCGCGTGATGATTAGTCGGATGTGGGCCTTGTTTAAGCAGTGGCGATTTCTTATCAATGGGTTTATTGGCGCCATGCTATTTATGCCGGTATCAGTCATTGCGTCATTATGGGGCGTTGATTTTCTAGCGCAACGCTATGGCATTACCAATTCAATGGCTGCTAGCATGACATCTGTCATCTTTCTTGGCATGGCGATATCAGCCCCTTTTAGTGGTTGGTTATCGAATTATTTGGGAACACGAAAGCAGTTATTATTTTGCTCTGCTGTAGTTATCTCCTTGCTTTTAATCATCATTATTTATACGCCTTGGTTAAATGTGTGGTTTGTGAATATCGCCTTATTGCTACTAGGAATGGCAGTTGGTCCGCAGGTTTTGACCTTTGCGATAGCAAAGGATATGAGTCCAAAGGGATCCACCGGTGTCGCTACAGCCAGTACGAATTTTTTAATCACCTTAAGTGCGGCAATCTTCCAGCCACTTATTGGTTATATGCTTGAATTGGTTTGGGGAGGGCAAAAAACAGCGATGGGTACGCCGTTGTATTATATCTATGAATACCGTGAAGCGTTTTATATTTTAGTTTTATTAATCGCTCTGAGTGCAGTTTTGTCTTTATTACTTCCCGAGAAGCGATCAGCTAAGTAACTGTTTAGCGATGGCCAACTGGCTCAGCTGTTCCTTTAAATGCCCATAACCAGCTTCACAATTGATGTAGGCATTTTCTGCCATCCAAATGGATAATGAACCATCGTCATTACCGTTCACCGATTGTAATACCGCATTATGAGGGGTTTTCGTTATCTTCAGCCAAATTGCTTTTTGGGTGATTAATAAAAAATCGCGGTATTGTCGAATATCATGCCAATGCAACGCTTGCGCCTCGGCGGCTAAGGTATTTTTTGCCATGTAATCACGCATGGAATATTCTTGATTATTGTGCACGGCAATGACGGGTTTATCGGCGATGATTTGTTTAATCCGGAGGCTGAGTTTTGCGACTTCTTGGTGGGCGTCAGGGTGATAAGCTTGGCTATATAGGGAGAGGGTTTCTTTAATACCTTTATCGGTAAATATGCGATTGGGATCAAAACAGTAGCGCTTTTTATCCTGCTTAAAGCAAATATTGCGTTGACCACTTTGGTGAATATGTAGATAACTTCCTCCGTTAAGTTTCGTATAGCGTTGAATAGCCTCCCAGGCAGTGGTTTCACTTTCATGGAGGTGAACAAACATAGGTTGCCCATTATCCTGCCAATTCAATGTAACAGACGAATCACCCAGATGGACAACTTCCCTATTTGCATAGGTTGGCGTCATGATAAAAACCAGTATAAAAAGGATTAATCGCATCGCAACTCACGACTAAAAAATAGACACTTTAACCTATTTTGTCAAATCATGCAATTTTGGCAATGAAGCTGCCAACGGCTTTTTTGCTATATAGCAGTTCTTCCGTGGTTAGTTTTTGCGGATTCCAATGCGATTGGGCAAAGGCTTCAAGAATCACAGGTACTTGCACTTGGGGGAAGCGTTTAGTAAGCGCTTCCTTTTCAATGAATAAAGAGAATGTTTGTCCTCGTATGATGGGGATATCGCGAATAGACATTTTTTTCTCAACCACATCAAGGGCTATGCGAGCGGCTGTATAGCCTTGTTCGAGGCCGGAAATGGCAATGGAGATTAATCCACCATCAATCATAAATGATTCATACAATCCGACAACGGGGATATTCACTTCATGGTTCATCCAGTGAACCAGTTGCTTACGGTTAACGGTATGCTTGCCATCTTTTAAGGTGTGAAATAACGAGACTAAGAGAATGTCAGCTTTGGCTTCGGCTTCTTTAACGTATTTTTTCCATTCTTGTACGGTTTTAACGCGTTTGTGTTCGACTAATTCAAAACTACCCCAATTACTGTTTGCTATGTCTTTATCCAGTAATTGCGCAGCACTTGAATCATCGGATAAATAATAGATACGCCTTTGATGGCGAAATAACAGCGATAAAATCTCCCGGACGGCACGAACAGGTACTTGCTCAGTGATCCCCGTAATATTTCCTTTTTGGTTATACAAGGCAAAAAGTTTTTCGTCGGAAATGCCGGCAAAAATAATGGGTGTTTTGATGCCCTGCTTTTCCAATTTCAATAAGGTAGCTTGTGCATCATGGTCAAAGGCTAGAATTAAATCCGGGTACCAGCTATTAATGGTGGACTTGATAATTCGTTGGATTTGCTGCATATACCGCTTGTTATTTTGATATTTGGTATTCATATAAAAATAGCGAAGTGATATATACGCTTTATCGCTAAACACATTATTGATGCCTTGATTTAAGTTCTCCACCCAGGGCATATCGGAGTGATAGCTATGAATGACCAGTATCCTCGGCTTGTGTAAGCGCTGGTAGCTTAAAAAAGAAAGCGAAACAATAAGAAATAACAAGGTGCCAAATGTGGCAATGCTTTTTCGGCTCATAGGATATCCAACCATTGCCAAAAGGGAACGCTTACCCAAATTGCAGCGAGTCGGAATAAGGATAACCAGGTATTTAACATCAACGTACTTCGTAAGTTATAGGCTCTTGTTTCTTCAGCCCATTCTTCAAAAAATAAATAGTAACTTGCTTGATAAGGAAAAACCCAGGCTTCGGTTGCCATGATGATAATAAAAGCAATCAACCAAGGGTTAATGATAGCTTGGTTTGCCACAGGAAATAGTAGGGTAAACATCAGTGCTGGCGCTGCCATGGTACCAAATAGCAACCCGCCTATCCAACTGAGGGCATAAACTAATGTAATAAAAATATAAAAATGATCGACCCCCACATCAGCCAACCAGGATAAGTAATTCATGATCCAATCATTAATACCAATTTCTTGCACACAACGCATGATGCCTATAATGGCGCCTAAATAAAATAAAAAAGGCCAATTAATGTTCGTTTTGAAATCCTGCTTATCCAATACGCCACTGGTTAAAAGGACAAAGAAGATGGAAAAACTAACCCAAGCGGTGGGTATGTGGTGCCATGAGGAAAAGATTAATCCGAGCAGTAAAATGAGAACGCTTGCTATAGCAGACCACTCCGTTGCGGATAACGGGCCCAACAATTTTAATTCGCGATGGATGGCCATGCGGTTAATGATCATCTCATCGTTATTTCGAAATAGGATAGTTTGTAAGAAAAAAAAGCAAATAATCAACACAAGAGCGGCTACAGACCCGGCGATGGTCCAGTTTAACCACCCGAATTGCCATTGCGTTTGCTCGGGTAACATACCATATAAGACAAAGTTACTGGATTTACCGGTCATAAATAAGATGGACAACAAGATGGCGCCGTGAAACGCGGAGCAGGCTAAACTATTGGCGGCAACACTATACCGTTTTAGCCCCGTTGTTTTGCGAATATCTTCAATTAAGGGCGCTATGAGCGAAACCCGAGCACTTTGAGCGGTAATAACGGGTGTAAAAAACACGCCCATCAAAAATAAAGCCCCACGAATCAAAAACTGTTTTCTCGGCAGATGGGTAATTAACAGCAAGGATAGGCGATAAAAAATGCGCGATTTAACCGTCACTGCACCAATACCAAAAACTGATAATGCCAGAAAAAAGCTATCAGAGCCAAAGCCAGATAATAAGACTTGTTGAGGTGCTAAACCCAGCAAAACCGTCGCTAAAATCACAAAGATGGCGGGCGCATACTCAGGGACTAAACGGAATATCCACATGACTAATGCGGCTGAAAAAATCACAGTAAAATTGCTGCAGGCCCAGTTCATGGAGCTGTGGCCTGTGGTATAAATTAACACGGCTGGGACGATTAAGGCTAGAAACCAACCCCAAGTTTGACTTAAGCGAAGTGTTTTGGCACTCATCAATTAGACCTACGGTAATTGGCATTTTATTATCGTCAATATTGGAGGGCATGGCAACCACTTTGCTCTAAATAAATTTAGAAAATTTAATATTTTGACAAAATTAATAAACACATGTCGATTTGTTCTAAATAAACTTAGATTGTTTTATCGTTGAACTGATACCATAGGTTAAGTTGTTCAATAAGTGCCTCTAACCCCGTTTTTTTGGTCGCTGAAAATGCCTGGCAAGTTAGCAAACCATGGCCAACGAGTGCTTCATAGTTGCTTTTTACCAAACGAATGGCATTATTCACATCACTGCGACTGACTTTATCGGATTTGGTTAAGAGCACATGGATGGGTAGCCCGCGGTTGGCGCACCAGTCGATCATGTATCTGTCGAGATCTTTTAGGGGGTGGCGTATATCCATCAACAAGATAAGACCTACTAAACATTGTCTTTTTTCAAGGTAATTAGCTAAATGTTTTTGCCAGGCTTCTTTAATTTGCAAACTCACTTTGGCAAATCCATACCCTGGTAAATCGACTAAGCGACGATTATCATCTAAGCGAAATAAATTAATCAGCTGGGTTCTTCCCGGTGTTTTCGACGTTTTGGCTAAGGATTTCTGGTTTGTAAGACAATTCAATGCGCTTGATTTTCCAGCATTGGAGCGGCCGGCAAAGGCGACTTCAAAGCCCTCATCGTCGGGTAATTGATTGATTTTTGCTGCACTTTTGATAAAGGTAGCTTGTTGATAAGGATTTGTGATTGTCATCGTTTCAGTTTAATATTAAGTAAATTAGGATAAGATAAATGGTACCTGCAAAGTGTACCATTAAATGGTAATCTTTCATAAAAAAGACGAAAATTTCTTAGGCATGGCAGTTGTAATGATAAAAAGAACCTGGATTGACATAAAACCATTATTGTGATGAGACTAGCATGAAAAAAATTGTCATCGTACTTTGTTTATTGGCGACATTTCCGCTGTTTGCCCTCGGGAATGCCGAGATGGGAAAGGAAAAATCGGCCGTGTGTGCTGCTTGTCATGGACAAAATGGGATTAGTGCTAATCCATTATGGCCAAATTTAGCCGGTCAGCATGCGACATACACCCTTCAGCAATTGCAGGATTATAAAGACGGAAAAGCACGGAACAACCCTAGCATGGCGGGAATGGTGGCAAATTTATCACCGGAGGATATGGCCGATTTAGCTGCCTTTTATCAACAACAGCCTATCGCCGAAGGGGTTGCCTCGAAAGAAAATCTCAAGCGCGGCGAAATATTATATCGAGGTGGTGATTTTAAAAACCACATTACCGCTTGTATCGCTTGTCACGGCCCCAAAGGGTTGGGAAATGCTGAAGCCAAATTCCCGGTGGTGTCAGGCCAACATGCGCAATATACGGTGGAGCAATTACAAGCGTTTAAAGAGGGTAAACGGAAAAACGACCTCAATGCCATCATGCGAGATATTGCAAGCCACATGAGCAAAGAAGACATGGAGGCAGTTGCCAATTATATGCAAGGGTTACATTAATCATCAAACCCTTGGGGCGCTGTCAATTAATCAAAAAGATTGTTATGGGTGGGACTTGGCCCAGTTTTAAGCATTGTTAACTCGATTTCTGCAATTCTCTTGGCAATTTGTTCCGTGCGCGTCGTTTCCATGTCGCCGCAATGCTTCACCATGAATTGATGTGTTTCTTTTAAATCCTCCAGTAAGGGGCCAATGTTAGTCTTACTTGAGCTGCCCATGTTACTATCGATTATCGCTAATAAAGCGGTTGATTTGCGAAACAGGGCTTTATAAAAAAGGTTTTTATCGGAAGCCCCTAAAGTAAAGAATGTTTTAATCGCATCATTGGCCGATGCAATACACGAATCATAATCTTTTAAACTGAGATAGGCTAGCGCAAGATTGGACTGATAATTTAATAAGGTATTGGGTATGGGGGCGCTTAACGATTGATATAGTTCAACGGCTTTCCGATAACACTCCTTCGCATCGGCATACTTATTAATTCCATAAAAGGCATTACCCAATAATTTTAGCTCTTCGGCTAATGTTCTTGCTTCCTCGCCTTGAGCATTATCAGCTAATGCCAAGTAATATAGTTTTGCATTAGGTAAATTGGATTGCTTAATTTCTCTTTGTCGAGATTGATAAAGCGAGGTAATAAGTTGCTTATGCATGGCCATCAGTTGGCTTCGAATTAAATTATAGTGGCTTAAATCTAACTCAAAACCATCGGGTTTAAATGTGGTTGATTGAAACAACCCTTTCAACCGGTTGAAGCCCATCTCAATACCAAACCCTTTGCGGTAGTCCGGCTCAATTTCAGCATCGCCACCCGCTACCACAAGAAGGTTGTTGTCTTCCATCTGATAAAAACCTTTTTCAACCATGTGTGGGTTGACGATGAAGTCGCCATGCGATTTGACGGTGAAATCAATCTCATCAAAGCCATATTTTAATTTTAAAATGGTCTTAAAAAAAGCTAACTGAACGCTCTTTGATTTTTCTTTTAACGCGGGGAGTGCTTCATAATAAATAAAGAAATTAACGCTATTATCTTTGTCGACAGCTGAACGGATATCAATATCTGGGAGTGTAAAATAAGGCCATTCGAAAGTCTGTCTTAGTTTGATAAGCTCTCGGGCTTGTTTGATGGGATCGAGTTTTTTGCCAGAACTCAGTTTTTTGGCTTCATCGGGCGTTAAATTAATATATCTTGAAAAATGCTGAGGCACCGGGTTATTTCCCAGTTGACTAATGGTCAACGCAGTGGGACCTTTTTGACGATTCACCTCGTTTATCACCACCCGTTTATTACCGCTGAAATCCATCACCAAATCACACGCAACTTGCGAAACGCCTTTCGACGTTGTATATTTCACCTTGTTTTTGCCTAAGCTTTGAAAAGTGCCTTGTTGGATAGTTACGCCGCTTTTTAAGCAATAGTCATATAATGTCCTTTCTAAATCCCGGATATACATCGCCTCCACAGGAATGCCGCTGGGTTTAGGGATATCTAAATTAAACTCGGAAGACACATCCTCAATGACTTGATTGGACACAATTCTTTCCCGTCGATAATTTCCTGCATGAGGATCAATGATGGTGACGGTGATAGGCAAATGGTATTTATTTATCACTTTAATATACAATGCCGCAGCATATAAACCAACAGGGCCTGCACCGACGATGACAATATCTTTCATAGCGAGGACTCTCAAATTCCATGGGAGATAGTTTAATTTTAGACAATCTTGGTGAGCTTGGGTTCATTCCCGCATTTCGCTGCGCTCTGAGGAATCCTGATATATTTTTGTCCAATAAGAAAAATTGGCAAAACCAAAGAGAACCCCCTCGCCCGCGCTAGAATTTTAACCAGGGGTAAAATCTTGCTCGCGGGAGAGGGTTGGGGCTA
>NZ_CAXMZT010000013.1:0-106422 GCF_964199965.1 Legionella sp. W05-934-2
TCTGTTCAATTTTTGTAGGGATCACTTAGCCCCAACCCTCTCCCGCGAGCAAGATTTTACCCCTGGTTAAAATTCTAGCGCGGGCGAGGGGGTTCTCTTTGGTTTTGCCAAATTTTCTTATTGAACAAAAATATATCAGGATCACTCAGCGTTTCACTTCATCCGGGCTGACGACTTTACAAGGATATCTTAATGTAAAGAGTGGGTGAGCTTTTCGTTCCTTTTTTGCTCATCTTTCTCTATCTCTTTCACGGTCTTGCGGAAAAAGGAATTCTCAGTTTGTCCCATCTTAGAAGCGGGCGTTTTATCAAGTTCATCTGCCTCTTCTAAGTATAAATCAAGAGTTGATTTAGCGATTTTATATTTAATTTCGGATCCAAGAATCGATTTTTTCACATCAGCCTTGATATTTTTTCTATCTTCATTAAAGCTGGCTTCATTATCTGCGGTTAATCCCCAACTGAAAATGGATGCCAACACTAAGGTAATATTCAGCGCAGCCAGCAAGGCTATGCCAAGTGGCGCTAATACCCCTGTCGCAGTCAACGCAATGCCGGCAACCGCAAGCACGGTGATAGCACTGCTGGTGATTAATCCTACTTTATTGCGATCCCAAAATGATTGGTTAACATGTTGATATTGGCTATCCATCTGATTAATTAAATCTTGATAAGGTTTGCTAATATCGGCTTGTTTTAAAATGCTAATGATATCTTTGTGAATTGCAAAGTAAGCTTCATATAGCATCGAACCTTGCAAAGGATCTTCATCTTTTTGAGGGGCTAAAATACCGTCAATCTTTTCTTTCGTCTCGTTAACTTTTTCGATTAATTGCAGAATTCGGGGTTGAAACTGCTTATCTTGATTTGGTAACTTTGCCAAAAAGGCGAGCTGCTCAGCTGCATTTTGGCAAAACAACTGATACACAGCCAATGATTGTTTAATCAGCATTTCTTCCGTTTTAAAAATCACCTTTGAGTTTGTGTTGGATGTATTTAAAGCTTTCTCAAGTGCAGTCAAGGTATTAACATCCAACGTTCCTTTGTCATTGATAGTATCATTGATAAAGAACTTGACTTCATCAGGCAGCCCTTTGATATGCAGTAACTCGCCTTTTAGAGAACCTTTGTTCAACAACGATCCTTTTTGGTAAGCAGGCCCACACACATTTTCTAAACTAGGATAAAAATGATTATCCGTGCCTTGAAAAACAAGCACTTCTCTGTCTTTAGGATCCTTGGAAGTGTGGCGAATAAAGGTAATGGTGAAAAATTCAGGTGCTTCTTTTTGATAGGCAATACTTAAACCACAGTCATTTCCATTCTTATCGATAAATGCGAAGCTGCAATCTTTTATGCCTTCAAAAAACTTGTTTAGCAAATCGTTCTTCATTTCTGGATCTGCTTTAACAATAGCATTCTGAGTATACTCAGCGTATGTTTTTTTCATGACAAAAGGACGACTGATATTTGCAGCAGTATAGTTTCCTTGGGTATAGTGTTTAGTTCGGTCAATCGAACGCCAGTGTTGTTGAAACGCTTCAAACTTATGCGCTCTGCTTAAAACCACTGTTCTAGGAATATCCTTTTCAATTTGTTCTTTGAGACTTCCTGCATCCTCTGTGGCAGCATAATAGCTATTATTGACTTGCATAAAATCTTTTACGACTTCAACATAATTTGCGGACATTTTAAAAATTGTGTTGCCCATGGCTAATGACCTATAAAGTGTATTATTAACACTATGATATCAAGGAAATGTTAAGACAAAATGAAATAGGTGGTAAGTTTTTTTACATTTATGTAAAATAAGTTTTAAAAGGACGGTGTTTACCGTTTTTTTCAATAAGTTATTGGCAATTTGTGGTGCATATGGATAAATTATGGATGGTGATTGCGCTGGTTTGTGTGTATGGGGGGCTTTTTATCCTTGAACGCCGCTTCCCTTTGCGCACAGCGTTGCACCCCGGCATAAAACGCCTGTCCACAAATATTCTCATGACTGTCTTGGTGATTGGCGTCGTGCAAATCACAGTGGCACCAACAGTCCAAGCAACCATGGCACTTAGCCAATCAACCCATTTTGGCCTGATTAATCTTTTAAAGATGCCCAGTTGGCTCGCGTTAATTGTTGGGTTTTTACTGCTGGATCTATCCTTTTATTATTGGCACAAAATAAATCATAAAATCCCCCTGCTTTGGCGCTTTCATAATGTGCACCATGTGGACCAAGATTTAGATGTCACCACCGCCATGCGTTTTCATTGGGGCGAAATAGCTTATTCGAGTGTCTTTCGCTTAATACAACTCATCCTGCTTGGGGTGACGCCAATTACCCTCATCCTATATGAATTTATTTTCCAGCTATGCACTTTCTTTCATCACAGCAATCTTCGGTTGCCCAAGCGCTTTGAAACCGTATTAGGATTACTTCTGATTACACCGAGAATTCATGGCATCCATCATTCCAATTATCGACAAGAAACCGATAGTAATTATGGTGTGGTATTGAGTATTTGGGATAGGCTTCATCGAACGTTGAAACGGTCTATTCCTCAACAAACCATCACCATTGGTGTTCCGGCTTATGATAAAACAACCGATAATCAATTTAATCAATTATTGTTATTACCGTTCAAAGCACAACGAAACTATTGGCTGACTTCGGAAAATCAACCCCACGAGCAACGAGGCGTTGTTAGCAATTCCTCCTATCGTTAAGCTTTTACGATTACCCCAACCCTAGCCTTTTAGAAAATAATGGCTGCAAACGCTCCTTCACCTCACCAAGCTGACCAGACATGACTGCGTCATAGTCCTCTTTTGACAGTGATGCCCTACTATCATTAAGCCAAGTTAATAGATGGGCGGCGACCTTGGTATTGGCCATTTCGCTATTTTTTGTAGTTTCTGTGTCAATGACTTTGCCATCCTTATGAAGGATTGACTGAATCTCATGGCAACACTGAGCATTAATAAAATCAAGTAAAAAGAATCGCAAGGTGCGCAAATCCGGGAGAGGGTAATCGGTAAAATGAGCGTGCACAGTGATGTTTTGTATATCCGCTTCATGTTGCCCCAAAAAAAGATACCATCGCATCGGTTGATAAACCATACTCAGAAAAATCGCTTGTTCTGTTTTCATTTCATCGACCAAGTTTGGATCGCGCTGGCCAATATATTTCACTACCAAGTGGATAAATTTCCGATAGTATAATAAGTCGCCCAACTCGCTTTTTAGATAAAAAAACACCGTCGCCATCGTGCCAAAGAGGTTTTTTAATTTATCCACTTCCCCAAAAGAATGAGCTAATTTAGATTTTTCATAATCCTGTTTAAGCTTCTCGAGCGGATCGGTGTTTATTTTGCTATCTAAAACACCCAGGTTTCTTGCAGCAAAGATAACGAGATTGAGAAAAGTCTCCAGTGAAAAGGCTGAATTGTATTCAACGCATAACGCATCAATTTTTTGTTGAATGGTCTTTCCATCACCCATGGTCACTTCTCCCTAAGAGTTTTTCGCTAAGCGGCTTGCAAAGACCTTATCAAATTGGTTGAATAAATTCAATAATGATTAGATATGGACCATGAGATACGCTTATTTTTTAAACGCTTTCTTCCGTGGCTTGCCATAAAGAGTCACTAAAATAGCCATTATCGTCGACAAAGTTACGAACCAATTTAAAACCGGTAGCTGAGGCTAGATTTTGAATATCAATCATATTGAACTTAAATGAAAATTCTAAGTGGATAGGCTCGTAATAATCAAATGCAACCTCCATATCCAGCGCTTTGATGGGAACATGCTGCTGTTTTAAAGAGAGCAAATGGGACTCCATAGCACTGAGTCTGGGGTTATATACAGCCAAATGTTGAAATGCCGTTAAATCAAATTCGCCTCCTAATTCGCGGTTTATTCGATTTAATAAGTTTAAATTAAAGTCTCTCGTGACCCCCTGGCTATCATCATACGCTTTGATTAATCGATCAATTTCTTTTTTCAAATCAAAACCGATGAGGAGAAAATCACCTGGACTCAAATCTTGACGTATGTGGGTTATAAATTCTACTGCTTGACTTGAGGTAAAGTTGCCAATATTTGAGCCTAAAAATAAAACGAGCTTTTTTCGAGTGGAAACACGTTTGCAATAATGAAGGCCTCGTTGATAGTCCGCCACAATCGCTTTGATAGAACAGTGGTCTAACATGGCAATATTGTCATTGAGTAAATCAAAGGCCGCCGAGGAAATATCAATGGGGAAAAATGTTGTGTCACAGCCATAATCAAGAAATGCTTTAATAATTTGGGAGGATTTTTGTCCATCACCAACTCCCAGCTCAATAATATCCACCTCATAACTATCAACAATCATGGGTAACCGATCCTTTATGGAACGGATAATAGCCATTTCCGTGCGAGTCAGATAATACTCATCGAGTTCAGTTATCCGTTTAAATAATCGAGAACCAATATCATCGTATAAGTATTTCGATGAAATTGTTTTCACATGTCCTGATAACCCCCTCTTCACATCATTTGCAAATTCCTTTTGTAAAATAGAGTCGGCATCTTGTGCTTGATTTAACAAATTAATTATTTCCATTATTTATCCTTAGCCAAACATATGCCCGAAAACATCCAGTTTTGATGGGGAAAATAAAAATTCCGATAGCTGGGACGATAATGCGAGGTGGGTGTGGCAAAGCAACTCCCTCTTAACACCTGCTGATTGCACATAAATTTACCGTTGTATTCGCCCAATGCACCTGCATAAGGCCGGTAACCAGGATAAGGAGCATAAGCGCTTTGCGTCCAAGCCCAGAGTTGTTGTTTATTCACGGCCAAATGCGTTGGGTGAAAATAGCTATTTCTATCGGCAACCTCATCATCCGGATGATGGGTTAAATAGACTTCTAATTCCTGTTCGGTTGGCAACCTTGCGCCATACCAATTGGCGAAAGCATTGGCCTCATAATAACTGACATGCGTGACGGGTGAATTTAAATCGAGGGGTTTTGGGCCATGCAAGGTAAATTCAAACCACTCGCCTTGATGGCGATGCCAATACAAAGGGGATGAAATGTGATTTTCCAATACCCAATTCCATCCATCACTTAACCATAACAAAGGCTTTTCATAGCCTTTGTCTTCCATAAATGCTAAATAATCCCCATTCCGAATCAATTGGGTAGCAATGACGTAATCATTGAGATAATAGGAATGCGCTGGTTTTTCATTATCATACGCAAATCCTGTTTTCTCCATACCAATTTGATAAAGGCCAGCATCCATATCAACCCACCCCAACGTGGTATCAGCAATTGCTGGAAGTGGCTTGTTATGGTAGACGGGCATGGTTGGATTAGCAGCCAAAACATATTTAATATCCATGTACAATAGCTCTTGATGCTGTTGTTCATGGTGCAGGCCCATTTCTGTTAACATGGGCAGATCAGGATGCATGCACCACTGTGAGTTTAAGAGGTCGACCATCTGTTGATCCACATGCGCGCGATACTGCATGACCTGTTTGACAGTCGGCCTTGATAAAATCCCACGTTGGCCTTGCAGCCAATGCTTCCCACAGGATTTATAGTAGGAGTTAAACAATTCATCAAAGACAGGGTCAAATTTTTGATACCCTTCAACAAACTGATTCAATATAAAATTTTCGAAAAACCAGGTGGTGTGGGCCAAATGCCATTTAGGCGGGCTAACTTCAGCAACCGGTTGGACAACATAATCTTCTATTTCCAAGGGTTGGCAAATGGATACAGTCTGCGCTCTGATGTTTAAATATAATTCAACACCACTATCATGATTTGTCATAATTCAAAGCCATCCATTTGCATCAATTCATCATGCCACGCCCCTAATGATTTCGCAATAGCCTTTAAAATCAACAAGATATCATCAGTTATTGCCACACAGTCCTCATTGCTTTTCATCAAGTCAAATGATTTAATATACCCGTGATCATTCAAAATGCGAGTTTTCTGCTTTTTCTTTTTCATCCTGCAAAACGTTAAAAAACACACAAGGGAATGAGCCATTGCGCGCTTTTTAACGTTTTCCAGGATCAAAAAATAAAGGCGCATAAATCCTCGCTTTTTGAATGATCACGGGTATAACAGGCGAATATTGCTCTTGGGTATAAGTATAGACCTTAGTAGCGAGTTATGGACAGAACTGGTTTCTAGGAGAACAACATGGAATTAAGTAAAAAACAAAAAGAGTTTTGCGATGCATCTACGACAGACTACTCCGATCTCAAGGCCATATTTCTTAACTGCACCCTAAAGCGCAGCCCTGAACTATCACACACCAGCGGCTTAATTGAGATATCGCGTGCAATTATGGAAAAAAATGGGGTGAGTGTTGAAGTGCTTCGCCCTGTGGACTATAACATCGCCTATGGCGTCTACGGCGATATGACCAAGCATGGCTGGGATAAAGATGATTGGCCTCAAATTTTTAAAAAAGTTATGGCCTCCGATATTCTCGTGATCACTTCTCCCATTTGGCTAGGTGAAAAATCATCCGTGTGCACCAAAGTGATTGAACGGCTTTATGGCAACTCCAGTGATCTTAACGCCCATGGTCAATATGCCTACTATGGTCGAGTGGGTGGCTGCTTAATCACCGGTAACGAAGATGGCGCCAAACATTGTTCCATGAATATCCTCTATTCCTTGCAGCATTTAGGCTATGTTATTCCACCCCAAGCCGATGCAGCTTGGCTTGGGGAAGCAGGTCCTGGACCTTCCTATCTTGATCCAAACTCGGGAGGTCCTCAAAATGATTTTACCAATCGCAATACTACCTTTATGACTTGGAACCTCATGCACCTGGCTCGCATTATCAAAGACGCAGGGGGCATCCCAGCCAATGGTAACCAGCGTTCCAGATGGGATGCCGGCTGCCGTTTTGATTTCCCCAATCCTGAATATCGATAATCTCATCATTCATTGGCATTGGCGAACATTCTCGCCAATGCCAATGAAAATCCACGGGTATATTCATTCAACAAAAAAAACAAAATAATAATTCATTGGATTATAGTTGAACATTCATTTACAATATTGCATTTTAAAATTCAGGAGTATTGGATGTCTAAATCAACTGATGCTGCAAAAATCGTCTTAGGCTCTATGGTTGGGTTTGTTGCAACGTATTTGTTTTTAAAAGAAACCATGATTGAACCAGCCTACTTAGCCTATTGTAATGGAGATCCGAATCCCGGCAGTTTATGCACCATGTTCTCATTTGCATTCAAATTTTGCCTAGCTGTTGGTATCGTAGGTGGCGGCTATTTAGGTAATTGTATTGGTGAAGACCAAAATGAGGGTTTTGAGCCAGAACAACTCGGTTTTGGCCCAAACCGATGAGTTCATGTGGATGTCACATTTATTCGGCTAGGTATGGGTTGACATTCATTCTTTGGGATATCATCATGGATAAAAAATACCACTTATCGTGAATAGGGCGCCCCCCCTATTCCCAACTAAGGAATCCATGATGAAAGGTATCTATTCATTTACCCTTCTTTTCTCACTGTTTGCAACCTTCATCTCCCACGCAGCCGAACCACAAACCACGCCCCCATCACCCGTCAAAGTAGAAAATCGGTTAATTGATCTATCTGAAAATCAACCATTGATGAAAATCGCCCGTTATAGTTCAGAGAGCTATAGTTACAGAGCAACAAATTTAACTGTTGATCCCATCCTTGCAGAGTTATTGCGCTTGAGAGTCTCTCAAATTAATCACTGCGTTTATTGTTTGTACACTCACCAAGATGTCGTGCGAACGATGAAAATTCCACAAGCCAAAGTCGACACATTAAGTGCTTGGTGGGCTAACGATTTATTTACCGATGCTGAAAAAGCTGCCTTGGAATATACCGAATCGTTAACCAAACAACATAAAAATAGCATTGCTAAAAACTTCAACCAAGTTCATCAACAATTAACAAAGTATTACACTGAAAAGCAAATAATAGACATAGCTGGCATTGTGATAAATATGAATATTTGGACGCGGCTGAAAATGGCTGAAGGCGCTACGCTGAAAAACGATAGCTTACCCAAATCAAACTAACAACTAACTATAAGCATTGCCATCATGCAAAAAGAACAACCATCTCTGTTTATCTATGTTTTACTTGGGCTCTTGATAGGCGTTGGCTTAGATGGCTTATTCTATCAGAAAGTGGCTTATATTTATCCTTATCTATGGATAAGTTCCTTTGCCCTGTTGTTTGCAATAGCCTTTGACTTTCGTCATCAACTTCGCATCCTGTTCACCAGTGCTCTAGCAGCAGCCATTACCTGCAGTCCCTTTTTATTCTTAGGGCCGGATGCGCCAAACACGAATAATATCAATCTCATGATTGCTGTTATCTGCTTTCCTTTTGCAATGATGATTGCCCACGCCTTTCATTTTGCTTATCACTTAGATGACCAAATTCGGGTGCGCTATACGAGTTTGTTTTATGCTGTTTGGAATACCATCCCTTTATTAATCATTGCAGGCGTATTTGCTTTTATCACCAAACTATTAATCTGGTTAACTGCTGCGATATTTTCGGCTTTCAAGTTTACCACATTGGCGAATTTTTTATTACTTAACCAACACTTCTGGATTATCTCAACCGTCTGTTTCTATATCATTGGTATCGGCATTGCCAGACAAAATCTAACCATTTTAGATAATTTCCGCTTGGTTATTTTAAAACTCTTTTATTATTTGTACCCTTTTCTCGCGGTAATCAGCCTCATCTATCTCCTCTTGTTTGCCATGTCAGCCTATGGGGGAAATACCCCTGAGTCAGCCACTGCAATCTTTGTTGCATTAAGTATCCTTGGTATTATTTTTTTCAATGCAATTTTCCAAGATGGTGAAGCGCAAACGTATCAATCGAGCGGATTACGGATATTTTTAAACGGGTACCGTGTTTTACTGCTGTTGATTGCTATTTTAACAGCTTATCGACTATACCCCGATGCCAAACCGATCAATAATGCGCTACTCTTATTAGCCATACTTGTTTTATATGGATTATCCTATGGCATTAGCGCTGTTTTACCCATTATGCGAAAAAAGCAGTGGATCCAATCCGCTAATATCTTTATTGCTATATTCTATATTCTTTGTTACTTGCTGATTAATAATCCATTTTATCCCAGCTTTGTCGATAGTGGTGCCACAGTGCGGGATAGGTATGATGCCAAATCGTTTCAGCAATCGGATTATCAAAGAGCACTTCCCCAAATAAAAGGCCTGTTGGAGCAGCAGGATGTGAAACTCGCACATCTTGGACTCACGTGGCAAAATCCAACCAGCCATGGTAAACCCCTGGAAAATCTTTGCCGAGCTCATCTCTCGCCTTTCGGCTGGTTGGTTGGCACCGTCTTAGGCAATCAATGCCTAATCGCTAGCACCTCTCAAACGTTTAAAGAAAAGGGTTATCAAATTTTAACTGGCAACCCCTCAATTATAGCGTGGGGTTCGGCAAATAATTCCATTCCATTCTCGATGGGTGTGGAGTGGCATAATAATGCCATGAAAGCGCAATCGATTTGCCGTATCAAAATCAATGATTCTTATCAAATCGGTACTCGACAAGCGTATGGCTGCGTCTTACCAAAGCAAGGTAGTCTATCGAACCCTTATCAGCAATTTGAGGTTTTAACCATCAATGCAGATGGCTTTCCAGACAAAATGGGCCTTTTCCTCGATGACTTACTAGCAGACCAAGGTTTCAAATTTGTCTCGCCACCTGTGGATAATTATTTTGTGGCAGGCATCAATGCAAAAGGTAGCCTTGGCATCTGTCGCGGCACCTATAAAAAAGGGTTGCAAATTGGCAGCTTTCAAGATGATCAATGCACGATTAGTTATGGAGGAAAGGCGTTTTTACTTTCAAATTATACGGTTTTAAAGGCATTATCGACTGCCCCTAAAATAACCTGGCGACCAACTCCTTACCGGGCGTTGATTATGCCAAGCAATAGCCTCTTATTAGGATTCGAATTAACACCGTCGGGGACACTGAGAACCCTTGAAGCCTGCCGAGGAATTTACGACAATGCGATCCATATTGGTAAAATCATTGATTATCAATGCAATATTGCGGTGGAGGAGCAAGAAAAACGACTCGACAGCGGTTTATTCACGAGTCTTCAGCCAAAATAATGAATTTTAGATGCAAAATCTTAGGGTTTGATAATCAGAGCGTTATTTTAGTACTTATCTTCCCAGTCATAATCTTCATCATAATCAAAATCATCTAATTCTTTGCGCAGACGTTTTTCTTCTTCACGATCTTCAATTCGTTTTCGTAACTCTTTTTTACGTTTCAACTCATCTGGATCATCCGTCAAGTCAACTTCAGTAAAATTCTGATCATAATCGTCTTGATGTAATCCCATAATTATGCTCGCTTATAATTTATAGGTGTAATTAAATTATAGACAATTTTTGCATTATTAATGTTCGACATATTGTAAAGATTTTTTTCATTTAATAAAAAATGTGGTAATACAACCCAGATTCCGCACCCCAAAATGATAATTTATTTCGTAATTCAACCTGACAAAATAAACCCCCATTCAATCCTCTTCTAGGCGTTTCCCCGTAATTTCAATATTTGTGTAGAAGAGTCAGGCATAAAGCGGAGGGCGGCGTTCATGGGTTATTTCTATAGTTTCATAACCAAAATGATTTCATAAATAAACCCTGGTTTCTAGTGCGGAATAACAGATTATAGAAATGTCAGGATTACTCTGAGCATATCGGAATACGTACTCCAATATTTGATAAGATAATCACTACAATTGTGGATAGAACGATTGCTTAACCCAGGATAGTTGGGGTTATATTTCCCTTCTCATCGCGTTTTAGCGACAGTGTCGTGCTTGACGCAATTGGCTTATCAGGCCTAGATTCCTGCTCATTAAAGAATGATTGCCTTTGCAGCACACTTAAAACTTGGTTTGTAAACGCTCCTTGGCTGTATAATTGTGCTTGACTATTGCTTGGGATTGCTACAAATCCAAAGTTTGCCAGCCGATCTTTGGATAATCCCAATGCCTCACACAATGCTTGCGTTTGCTGGGTATGGGTAATGATAAGTCGTATGGTATTGGGAAGCACGTCTTCTTGAATCATCTCATACATATTGTTTGTAATCGAATCAAACACCCCCTGGCCAATGACCGCATCCACATTGGTTTCTTTCCAAGGTAAGCTGCCTTTATCCAAAAATTGGTGTAATTGATGCTTGGCCATGGTTTGATCATTTGGATAATTAACACATTGCCATCTTGGAGAATATTGGACTTTAGGACAGTTTAGCGCCTTGGCAATCAATTCAGCAGGTTGGCTTGCTCGTTTGTTGGAAGATGACTCAATGCTCACTTTAAAACCTGTTTTCCCAGAAATATACGCAATCAGCACCATCTGGGCATATAATTCCACTACAGAGGCAGGTGTTATCCCATCGTCTTGATTATGAGGCATTTGCATCATTGCAATTTTCATTTTATCCGCCTCTAAATTTTTATGCTTATCACTAACCAACTGTTCTCCATGACGCATAACCAACGTTAAACTGGTTTGACCTTGGGCAAGCGAAAGGATATTTTGCACATGAGTCACATCAAGGGGACGGAATTGGTCAAATGAAATGTTATATTGCTCTGCCAATAGCGTTTGACTTCGGTTAATTAAACTGACAAATTGCCGGGGACTTAGCTTGGCTAAACCAGGAATCGAATCCAGATCGAATTCTTCAAGCACTTTCAATAATACATCTGTTGCAACGTCACCCATAACCATACCTTGTCTAAAATTGGCTATTATATCACAAATCGAGCGGATGGTATTTTTTGGACAGTTTATTTAATTATTTTTTGTGGATGCCAGTTAATAATAATGCAATCCCATACAAAACTGCCATTAATGCGCAATAAGCTGCAAAATAGACATTGTTATGATCGGCATAGAATCGGTTTCCGCCTTCGATACCGACTGCTATCAGGATCATTAATATTAATGTCATTAATGCCGAGGCAGTACCCTTAGCAACAGGGGTAGCAAATAGTACTTTCCTTTCTAAAGGTGCTAAAGACATGCCTAATGCAAAAAAATAAAGAATTAAGCCTGGCATTAGCCATATAAATGACGCATTAATGCAAACGGTTAATACCAACATTAAAAGCAACCCTGCAATTGCGGTGATTGAGCCTATGAATAAAATTACTTTCATTGATACTCGCCCACTTAAGAGAGCTAACGCCCAATTCCCTATAATAGAAGCACTAAACACAGGAATCTGCCAAAGACCATACTGTAGTATGGTTAATTTTTCTTGCAGGATAAGCATGATGGGTGATAATCCAATCCAACACAAACAGGGGATTGCAATAATACTCTGTGCTATTGAGCCCATGACAAACAAACGACTGCTAAACAATTGTCTATAGTTATTCAGAACAATTCTTGGTTCGAGAGGAACACGAGGAATCACTCGCCCATCCGTCGTTTTTTTACCGACAGACTCAGGCATGTAGCGAAATAATCCGATCAATGAAAAAATAGTTAGTACGGCAATGCCCACAAAAATCCAACGCCAGGAAAATAGATGAATGACGATAGAGCCCAGCAACGGGCCGACTAAGGGCGCTAAAATTGAAACATTCGCCATAATGGCAATGAGCTTTACTGCATCGACTTCAGCAAAAATCTCTTGCAAGGTGGCATAGCCAATCACACCAATAAAGCATAACCCCATGCCTTGGAAAAATCGGGCAATGATGAATTGTTCAATGGATTGGGATAATGCAATGGCGAGGGTACAGAAAAAAAATAAAACCACGCCAAATAGCATCACTGGCCGTCGACCATGGCGATCGGAAATGGGTCCTAAGAAAATTTGTAAACTGGCACCACCCAAGATATAGGCAGTGAGTGAATTGGCCACGTATGACTCTGGGGCATGAAATGACGATACCACACGAATCATGCCAGGCATGATCATATCGTTGGCGATATATGTCAGAAATTCATAAAACACCAAGAAGGCAGCATATATTAACGCTTGCTTTCGACTGATGTTTATCAGAGGCTTAACCATGGTTATTAATGATACAAAATGTCCATTATAAACGAAGTTTAGACCAAAAATCCAGTGCTAAATCAATTCAATAGACCAAAATAGCTGTTTTTATAAGGCGGTAGACCTCATTCTCCCCTATGAAAATCTAGATAAAAAGCATGCTTTGCGGCAAGGTATAAAATATATTTAAACTTATTATTTCTTCTTCATACTGATCTTATTTTGACCTTTTGTGTTAAAGGCGCTATACTATGTTTTTAAATTTATTGAAATATCGGGAGTACTTATTATGGCAGGTCCTGAAAAAGACACTGGAAATAAAGAGGGTAAAGTAACTGGTTTGGCCGAAAAACTTGGAGGTCAAATCAAGTTTGGCCCGCCTCCTGTAAAAAACGCAAAGCCAACTGACGTACCAGCCCAGACCAAACCAGCAGAACAACCTTCTGAAAATACCGCTGGAGAAACTGCGAATGAAACGGCCACAAAAACTGATTATATAGAAATTCTTAAACAAAGAAACACCGGTGCGAAAAGACGACCACCCACAAGAAAGCCAAGAGGAGAGGCGACGACAACGGCACCTGAGACACAGACTAACACGGGTGAGCCTATCACAACGGAAGGATCACAGGTTCAAAAAGAGCAGCCTACGTCAAGTAGCCCAACGGGATTTTTTACCGAGTCACCCATTGCTCTCAAAAAACAATTTCTGCAAAAACTCATCGAAACATTGGCCAAAACTGAAAATTGGCATACTGGATGGGGGGGCACGAATGTTCAAATCGATGATACCACCCAAAAGATCATGCCAGCCCACGCCGCCGACATGTATAAGGCTTGTAAAGCGGATAAAGCCTTGGATGACGAGAATATAGAAAAAACTTTTGAAACTGTAAAAGGCATATTAGAAGATGCGCAGCATGGAAGTAAAAACGATGATGTTTTTACCTGGCTATTTAAAATGCTGAAAAGAACGTTATTAAGGGCAAAGGAAACGCAAACGTTTTATAATGATACGGAATCAGAATTAAACGAGGCATCCAAGCCTAGCAAATAAGCACCTGTAGGTTGGGCCTTGGCCTGAGGTATCTTCAGTTTTTGGGAGATGCCTCATATTTAGTCGTTGCGAGCGCAAGCGAAGCAATCCAGATCGATGTCACGCTAAAGATATGTGCTAGATTGCTTCGCTTTGCTCGCAACGACGGCAACTTCTTCTTGCTTTAGAAAACTGAAGATACCCCAGGGCCTTGGCCCAACGATTCACTATAGTATTCAACGAGCCCCGCAATTGTCAGGCCAAGGCCCGACCTACGGCAATTGAACACAAATGCTATCATCATTTTTCAGCCAAGATCATTTAAAACCCTATCAATTGACGCTAAGATAGAAGCCGGTGTTTTTTTTCAGAAAGCAAAATTGGATATTTCGTTGTCTGCTTTCTAGTAAGCATTTCTGGCACTTGGTGCCACACATCAGGATATAACTTTGTTACAAAAACCCCTCTCCCGCCCTTTGGGCACCCTCTCCCCATTTCCGGGGAGAGGGGAAATTGAGGGAAGTTATATAGAAGGATAATTCAATAACAACTAGGAGACTCTCCATGAAATCAAAATCGCTACTATTATCATTAAGTGCTGCGGCAACTTTAGGGCTCAATGCGCAAGCATTTGCAAACAACAGTCAACCATTACAAACCGAAAAATTGGATAAAGGTTATAACGCCAGCCAACCCATGAAAGTTGCTGATGGAAAATGCAGTGAAGGCAAATGCGGGGAAGGCAAATGTGGTAATGATACACAGAAAAGTGGCGAAGGAAAATGCGGGGAAGGCAAATGTGGTGAAGGCAAATGCGGTTCCGGGACCGACGGAAATTAAACGCTTTTTCTAGGGTGATGGAATGATGTCGTTTTCTTCATTTTATGGCAAGGGTTTAGGATTACGTAAGCAATTTTTGCAACACTTAATTGATGAGCCCCGTGATACGATTGATTTTCTTGAAATCACCCCTGAAAACTGGTTGGGCCTTGGTGGTTATCAAGCTGAAGGCTTGAAACACCTTACCAACGTATACCCAACGCTCGCCCATGGATTGAACTTATCAATCGGTGGGCCAGCCCCCTTGAACTATGATTTGTTAACGTCATTAAAACATTTTTTTCGACAGACTAATATCCGTGCCTACAGCGAACATTTTAGTTTTTGCTCGGATAATCAAGGGTTAATCTACGATTTATTACCCATCCCCTTTACCGAAGAGGCGGTCCTATATATCAGCGAACGGATTCGGCAAGCGCAAGACTTTCTTGAGCAACCCATCGCTTTTGAAAATTCGTCTTATTATTATATTCCTGAGCAAAATCTAACGGAATCTGAATTCATTAATGCCGTTGTGGCTGAAAGCGGTTGTTTATTATTACTGGATGTTAACAATGTCTATGTGAATTCAAAAAACCATGGCTATGATGCTAAAGCCTTTATCCAATCGCTGCCGACAGATGCTATCGCTTATATTCATATTGCAGGCCATTGGCAAAAGACACCTGACCTGATCATTGATACGCACGGTGATGCCGTGTGCGATGAGGTGTGGAATTTACTTGCGTTTACCTATCAAGCGCATACCTCTTACCCAACGTTGCTAGAACGCGATAATGATATCCCACCGTTGACAACACTCATTGACGAGCTTAACCACATTGGTCAATTGCAACAAAAAGAGGTGTCTCATGTCTGATTCGCTGCAAACTCGCTTGCATAACTTAGCGCAGACCATACGTGGCAAGGTAAAAGCACCAAGTGATCACCCTTTATCTTTATATCAAAGCTTGATTCATAACAACCTCAATTCCGTGGTGAGCCCATGCTTTCCTGTGCTCCAATCCATTTTAGATAAAGCACAATGGCATGCATTGATTGATCGTTTTTTGCAAAATTATCACGCTCAACACCCCGCTTATCACCGTGTACCAGAACAGTTTGTTGAATTTTTATCTCAATTGGATGACTTACCTTATCCGTTTGTCGATGAACTGGCGCATTATGAATGGCTTGAGTTAGCCGTAGAAACCGCTGAATTACCCAGCGCCCCCATAGCCCTTAGCAAACCAATCGAAGAAACGATGTTTAAGATGCCACCGTCAGCGCGTTTTCAATGGTATGACTACCCGGTGCACTTAATCGATCCGACCAATATCCTAGCAATGAGGGATCCAACGGCATTAGTGGTCTATCGTCCTTATCATCAACGCCAAATTGAATTTATGAAAATTGATCTATTAGCCTGCCATTGTTTACATTTTTTGGTGAATGAAGGGTATACCTTAAATCGTTATTTACAAGCCGCATCAAAAGAGCAAGGAAAGATAATTTCTCAAGATATGAAAGACAGCTTTATCCAACTGATGCATTCCCTTCATCAACAATCGATATTACAGCCCATTGGATAGAAAATTTGGGCGATTTTAGTGTTTAAATTCGCTAATACGCTGCCCGCTCCCATGCGGTCATAGCGGGCAGAGTAACGACATAATTTTCCAATCAATTGGAAATATTAGGGTTGAACAACTTCTTCAGCAGCAGGTTGCAAACTGTCAACATCGTGTTTGAGTGTATCCATTAATTGTTTGACCGCATTTGCTTCCATCCCTTCTTCGCTGAATAATTTGAAGCGTTGATTGCTCACCCCCACACCACGAACAGCCGTTTTGAGCGCATTTAATAACAAAAGCGCAATGTCAGCTACTTTGTGCCATGCTTTTGCTTCAAAGCTGGGTTTTGAAGTCTCAATGGCATCAGCAATTTCCTTCACCACCAAAGGCAATTTATCTTTGGTGAATACGTTATCCTCACAATGGGTTTTAACAATATCATCCAATTTTTGTTGGAGCGCTTCTGCAGACACTTTAAAAGAACTGCTGTCATCAATATTGACCAGGCTATCTTTAAAGTTTTGAACGCTAGTTCTGAGAGCTTGCTCCGCTTTTTGATTTTCCATGCGCGATAATTGATCTGTATTAAATTGTGCTCTGTTAGGTAACTTTGCAGCATAGCCTTCTAAGATTCTGATTTGTGCGTCAAGTGCTAGATAGTCGGATTTGAAAAATTGATTGAAACCTTCCCTAAAGGTTAGAAGCGCATGGCTTTTATTTTGAAACACAATATTACTCTTCGATTGACGCAATAACTCGTTCGCATCTTCTTGAGTTTTTAGTGTTCCACTGGCTATGGCAGTATGAATTTGATTGGCACGACGTGAAAATACTTGTTTCACTTCAACATTTGTAGCTGGCATAAAAATTACTCCTATGGTTAATAATCGGCTTGATTATACCAATACATTCCTTAACGAATTATTAACAATCAGAAAGTTTTTTATTTTTTCACTTAACAGGCGAATTTATTATTAATATAATACTATCAATATGTTACATGAATTGACCTATCTATTATTCCATTTTTTTGATGAAATTTTTCTTTACAAAAGTGAAATATTTAAGGGTTTTATTGTAATATTCTCTAGTTTAATCTCACCACCAACTCTCATTTTTGAATCCTTTTCCAACGTCTAAAACGACAGGTTTTCGTGCCATTAGACTTTGTTCCTGGAAGATCAGTATAATGCCCTTTTATAAATACTAAGTACTCACCTATGACCCGATGCTATTGTGGTTCTGGGCAACCATTCCAATCTTGCTGCGAAGCGTACCATAGGCATTTTAATGCCCCAACCGCTCTGGCTTTAATGAAGTCACGTTATAGTGCCTTTTGCGTAGCCAATGTGGATTATATTGAAAAGACTCAACGTGGCGATCCAAGCATTGGCTTTAATCAGGCGTCAACGAAGTCTTTTGCCCAGTCAGTCCAATGGCTAGGGTTACAGATCGTTCGTAATTTTCATGATAAGCAAGTGGAAAATATTGCTTATGTGGAATTTATCGCATGGTTTCTTCAAAACAATCAACTCGACTCGATTCACGAGTTAAGTCAATTTGACTATGATACCCAACTTCAACAATGGTTTTATTGCAAAGGCCTTCGGCCAACAAAGCAAATACGCGTGGCCAATAACGCCCCATGCCCTTGCCAAAGTGGAAAAAAATATAAAAATTGTCACGGAGGGAAGTAAGTCGGGCCTTGGCCCGACGCTCTTTGATTACTTAGACTGCGCTTTAACAGCAGATTGCTTATTCGCGATTGTTGGGTAGATAACCAACGTTTGATAAACTGGGGTGTAGCCTGAGTACATCACATACCCTGCAAAGTTTTGAATGGTGATGTACATGCCTGACTGGCAACCATAATAATAGACACTGATATAATGTGCGCTATCAAAAGGATAAATATCAAATGGCGTTAAATAGGCACCATCTAAATACTGACCTGATACATGAACGGGTTCGAAACTGCGATTAACGACTTCGATTTCACAATAACCAGGCAACATCATTTTTTTACTATCGGCTTTTTCAGCCATCGTATGCACATGACGCGTCTGGGCGGCTTGTAGATTAAAACCAATTGCCGCTAACAAACATAACGCAAAAATCTTTAACTTCATAATCATCTCCGAATGATAGGAGATTGCATAGTAAACAAAACAATCATCCTGATCAATATAAAAGTATAAAATTTGACATTAAAAAATCGGCAGGCTTTGCTCTAAATGGATCAAACCCAAGCCACCCAATCCAACCACAATTAATATAAAAACAACCAAGCGACCTTGTTTATCGGCCGTGATGGTGCCCCATATTACCAACTGACGGTGTGCCGCCAAATCCACCGACATTTGAAGAATGCCCGTGGTGATTGCCGCCAAATTCACCGCTACTTGAGGGATGTCCATGATGATTGCCCCCAAATCCACCGCTACTTGAGGGATGTCCATGATGATTACCGCCAAATCCACCGCTACTTGGGGGATGTCCATGATGATTACCGCCAAAAACACTACCGCTCGTGGGATGGCTATGATAATGCCCACCATACCCATTATTATTACTCACATAGGTCGTGCCTCCGGTACCCCAAAATGGCAACCAAGAACTACGATAATAACCTGAATTGTTGGAATAATAGTTGCCGCCTGATCCAAACATAAATGGCAAGCAACATAACGTGGCTATTAGACCGCCGACAACCAAAAAGGGAAAAAGTATGACTGCACTCGCACCCATTAATGTGGCAGCGCCTGCTGATGAAGTAGCAAGTGCCATGACAACCGCCGCAAGGACTGCAGCAGCGGTCACTGCCGCTAAGCATTTCAATAGAAAACTAAAGGAAAATTGGTTCGACCTAGCCATCATAAAGCTCCATTTAAGAAAAAGGAGCCTCATTGTAAATAAATTATATTGTTTGAACAACTAAAATATTTTTTTGGCGAATTCACTCTTTTATCGTTATGAGAAAGACACTTTTGTATCAATCCTTAAAGGGTGTGACATTGTCTTATGCACAGGGCATTTATCGGCCACCTCGGTTAATCGAGCCTTTTGTTGTTCATTCAGATCCCCACTCATTTGAATTTGCCGCACGATTGTTTCCAAGTAACCCGATTTGCCATCGCAACTCGCACAATCATCGCTATGTTCGCGCGCATGGGATAAGCTGACCTGGATATTCTCCAGCGGCCATTGGTTTCGATTAGCCACCAGGCGTATGGTCATGGCGGTGCAAACACCCAAGGCAGCAAGAAGGTGTTCATACGGATCAGGACCTAGGTTTTGCCCACCAACGTGCACCGGTTCATCTGCCAGCCAATGATGATCATCGGTATCGACATCTTGAGTGAAGCGATGATCGCGTTCTTCAACTATCACATGGCCTTTATCGACGTGTATCTTGGCTTTAACAGTCGAAGCACCCACCTCCAGATAATGACTCGCCCAAGCAGCAATCGATTTTGCAACATACAGCGCATCGGAGGCTTTACTTAACAAATGATCCGCTCTATCCAAGCTTATATAGCTTTTGGGATGCTTAGCCGCTTTGTATATTTTTTCTGCCTCCTCAATGGGGACAATGGCATCTATTGGTGAATGAAGAATTAATAATCCCTTGCCACTGGCGCTATGAATGGTTTCAGCATAGCGATCAATATCTTCCAGAAACTGCTGTTTGATGGTAAATTGTCGCGGACCGAGTTGTACCTTCGCTTCACCTTTTGTTTCGATTTCACCAATATCAGCAGCAAACGTATGCTTTACATGGCTTGCACTGGCTGGCGCACCGATTGTGGCAATCGCCTTGACTTCGGGGATTTCTTTCGCTGCCATTAACACCGCAGCACCGCCTAAACTATGACCTATCAATAAAGTAGGCGCCTGATAGTTTTGACGAAGAAAATCCGCCGCAGCGATTAAATCACCAACATTCGAGGAAAAATTGGTGCTAGCAAACTCCCCATGGCTTTGCCCTAATCCGGTAAAATCAAAGCGAAGCACTGCTATGCCTTGGGCAACCAAAGCTTGCGATATGCGGGTTGCTGCTAAGATGTCTTTACCACAGGTAAAACAATGCGCAAACAAGGCATAATGCGACGTTGGATGTGGTGGTTGTTCCAAAATGCCAGAGAGCTCGACGTCGTTGCTGATAAATTGAATGGTATTTTTCATCGCTATTCCCCTTCATCCAGCGCAGGAAAATCAGTTTGAATATACTAAAGCATAGGAAGGATTATTCACTTCTGCTAGATCTTCACCAAGAATAAGGTGGTTGGGTGGATGTAATAATAGAAAACCAGCGCCACATCCGCTTACATTGGTTCTTCGAAACAATAAATATTTTGTTGGAAGTCACAACTACTATCTGTGAGATTTGTCCAAAATACACCTGTAAAGTCGGTACGTCCAACTATCCCTATAGATGCATTTGTAGGATCTGTCCAATCAGTGCATAAGAAAGCGTCAGCCATTCCCAGGGTGTTAGTGCCCGTATATACGGGGGCACCATTTTGATCACCATTGTTCTCATCCACGTTTATTGCATTTGTAATTGCCCCAGTGGTCATAATCGAATTATAGGAACTTAGCTATATATGGCTGAATAGCTATATTTTAGTTTTATAGCTGTTCAGCTATATTTTGACTTTATGGTTGAACAGCTATATTATTAATAGAAGAGATGGTAAACCACAGGTGGAGAATGGAACAATTAATTCACTCGTTGAATAGCCTAGGGGCTGCGATAAGACGCCAACGAAAGGCTAAAAAATTAACGCAAACAGAGGTAGGGGCTCAAATAAATATTGAGCAAAGTACACTTTCAAGTGTCGAGCAAGGTGCTGAAGGGACTCGACTTTCAACCTTATTTCGCATTTTGGCAGCGTTGGATCTTGAAATGGTCATTCGCTCCAAGGATAGCCGTCAGCAAGAAAACAAGGAATCGTGGTAAATGGCGAGAAAGAAACGTTACCGCGAATTATTTGTCTATATGAATGGCGTCAGTGTTGGAAAACTTTTGAGAGAATCGACAGGTCAATTAGTATTTAAATATGACCAACACTGGCTGGATGATTCGCTTGCACGCCCAGTTAGTTTATCGATGCCGCTGACTGAAGTGCCATACAAAGGACCTATTGTCGAATGTTATTTTGAAAACCTCCTTCCAGACAGCGATGCAATTCGTAAAAGAATACAAGCACGGTTTAATGCCGAATCGACGAAATGTTTTGATTTATTATCCCAAATTGGCGGTGACTGTGTTGGCGCATTACAGTTACTGACTGAGCCTTTAAATGACGATATTAAGACAGTTAAAGCAGAAAAAATTGACGACACTCATATTGCCAAATTGCTAAAAAGTTACCAAACAGCACCGCTTGGTATGCAAGTAAACTCTGATTTTAGAATTTCAATTGCAGGCGCTCAAGAGAAAACAGCCCTACTTTGGTATCAAAATCACTGGTGTTTACCGCATGAAACCACGCCAACCAGCCATATTATCAAGCTACCGATTGGCCGACTTGCTCACGCTGGCATTGACTTATCTGACAGCATTGAAAATGAATGGTTATGTCTACAAATCCTAGCCGCTTACCAATTGCCAGTCAATCAGGTTGTTATGGCCAAGTTTGATGACGTTAAAGCGTTGGTTGTTGAGCGCTTTGACAGAATGTGGTCTCCCGCCAAACGATGGTTAATGCGCTTACCGCAAGAAGACTTTTGCCAGGTGCTTGGTGTTCCGCCAGGATTAAAATATGAGTCAGATGGGGGGCCGGGGATAAAAGCGATTATGTCCCTATTACAAAATTCAGAAAACGCATTAGAAGCAAGAGAGCAGTTTTTTAAAACGGTGTTTTTATTCTGGGTCATGGGCGCGATAGATGGCCATGCAAAAAACTTCAGTGTGTTGTTAAAACCCCAAGGCCGCTTTCAGCTGAGCCCCATTTATGATGTCATGTCAGCTTACCCTATCGCGGAAAAGCGTGAACTTGAGTGGCAAAAGATTAAAATGGCAATGGCCGTGCGATCGGCGAACACCCATTATGATTGGCAATCCATTCAGCTTCGGCATTGGTACTCAATGGCAAAACAATGTCACTTTCCTGAGCATAAAATGCGGGAAATTATTACGGCCGTGTTTGAGCACATGGATGGGGTGATTGACCAGGTTAAGACAATTTTACCAACGAACTTTCCATCCCAAATTTGTGATGCTGTCTTTACAGGAATGAAAAAGGTACGAAATCGCTGCGGGTCGGACCACCCTATGTAAGCGGACATTTTGGTTATCTATGTTCCGGTCACACAGGGTCCGGTTGAGGGGTTATTCATTCGAAGTTATTATCTTGATGTATTTTTTGGGAAGAATTAGGTAGACTTTATAGCAAATTTGGATACATCAGGACTGACGAAAAACCCCAAAGTCGAGGCAAAAAATGGTTTTTTAATGAGGGAGTTTAGATTAACTAAATGACCGAATTAAAAGCTTTTTTTAATGAAGAGATTGGGAGTTTTGCCTAAGTCCTATACATTGGATTTCGTTTTGATGTCAAGCAATACCTACCTTCAATCATCTGCCTACCCGCTTCTACGCTTGTTAAGTTATATGAAAGACGACAAGCGCGACTATCTGTTGGCATCATTTTATTCCTTTCTCAATAAATTATTCGATATTTTCCCAGAAGTCTTGATAGGTGCCGCCGTTGATGTCGTGGTTAATCGAAAGCATTCCTGGCTTGCAGGCTTTCTCGGCAATCCCAATATGATGACCCAATTAATTGCCTTAGGCATACTCACCTTTGCTGCCAGGAGTTTGGAATCGATTTTTCAATACCTTTATAGTGTCAAATGGCGCAACCTTTCCCAAGCCGTCGAACATCGGTTGCGCATGCAAACCTATGCCCATATTCAGGGCGCCAAAATGAGTGACATTGATGAAACAGCAACCGGCCAATTAATTGCCACAATCAATGATGACGTCAACCAGCTTGAGCGCTTTTTAGAAGATGGCATCAATCAAATCATTCAAATTACGGCATCCACAATTCTGATTGGTTTTATCTTTTTATATTTCTCACCTCTAATTACCGTTTTTGCCATTTGCCCTATTCCCTTTATTTTAAGTGGGGCTTTCTATTTTCAACATAAATTGGAGCCCAAATTTTTAAATGTGCGCAATAAAGCCGCTAATATTGCCCAAGCATTGGCAAATAATTTAACCGGGCTTATGACCATTAAAAGTTATACCGCCGAGACGTTCGAGCAACAACGGATTGAGCGCTTAAGCAGTGACTATCAAAAAGCAAACAAAGAAACCATTGTTATCAGCTCCATGGTCACCCCCGTTATCCGCATCATGATCTTAACCGGATTTTTATTCACCTTGATGATAGGCGGCTATCAAACCATTAACTATCAAATGAATGTGGGTGTTTTCAGCTTATTAATATTCTTATCCCAGCGCTTGTTGTGGCCTTTTAGTTACTTAGCCGACGTGACCGTCAATTTCCAAAGGGCGATGGCCTCAACCACCCGTGTGTTAAATTTATTAACCTGGGAACAAGAAGCAAGCCAGGTGAGCAAAACCTCAAGCCAAGAAACGCCATTAACCGAATCATCGTCTGGCTTGGTCTTAAACCAGCTTTCATTTTCCTATCCCAACCATGAAAGACCGATTTTCCAGAATTTCTCCATCCAGATAGAAGAACATAAAACCGTTGCCTTTGTGGGTGAATCCGGTTCAGGAAAAAGTACGCTAATTAAATTATTAGAACAGTTTTATCAACCCGTTGAAGGGCAAATTTTTTGGAATGGCAAAGACATTAGCGCTTACGATCTGTCAGAGTGGCGCAATCAAATTGCATTTGTTAGCCAAGAGATTTTCTTATTTGACGGAACGGTCGCTGAAAACATTGCCTATGCAATGGGCAATATCGATAGAAAGCAAATCCTTGAAGCAGGTCGTATCGCGGGGGTGGATAAATTTATTGACCAATTGCCCAATGGCTATGACTCAGCGGTTGGCCAACGCGGGAATTTGTTATCCGGCGGGCAACGTCAACGCATTGCTATAGCCAGAGCTGTGTTAAAAAATACGCCCATTCTCATATTAGATGAAGCGACTTCTGCGGTGGATAATGAAACCGAATTAGCCATTCAAACGGCCCTATCCACCATATCCCACCAACGTACGACCATCATCATTGCTCATCGGCTATCCACGGTCACTAGTGCCGATTGGATTTATGTGTTGGATGACGGTCAGGTGATTGAACAAGGTACCCACCAAAGATTAATCAAGCAGGCAGGCAACTATCAACGATTGTGGCATATCCAAACGGGTCAATTTTGACCCGCTCAGCTCTGAGTGATCCTGACATGTTTTTGTGCAAGATAAAAATATCAGGATTCCTCAGCGCTAAGCGCACTTAGCCATTATATGCTTGCTGAGAATATTCCGGCTGTTGGATTATGTTAGGTCGATCCTGACTTTTTTCAACTGGCTGGAATAACGATTGAAAAACCGTTTGCACAGCGGGGCCATTAGCAGATTCGGTTAATGCATTACCCGATGGTGAATTATCTTTTAATAAGTCATTCACGTACGCTATATCTTCATCCAAGTACAAATTGTAATTCACTTCAGAATTATCAAATTCCAAATTATACCGATCATCGATGTGGCGATTGCGATTAAAATGCATATAAGCGCCTAAGCCTAGCAACGTGACCGCAGCCCCTCCGACGACAGCCGCTGGAATAATAACTGCCACCAATGGCGATGCAAATAAAAAGGCTGGCAGAAACATGCTAACAGCACTTAAGGTTATCATAGCCACTAACCCACCGATACCAATCAAAGGCACTTTAGTAAAACCAAAGAGATTTCTATCGGAATTGGCATACCAAGCACAACGTTCTTCATTGGTCGGGCACATAATATCAAGACCTGTCCTCTGGTAATTGTTACTCCCGACATCAACTGTCTGATTTTTGGTGAGTTCGACATATTCTTTTGTCTTTTTCCTAGCGTAGAATTCCGCGCCCACGGCAATTAATGGCAGGGCCACCACAACTGCCGGCATCGTGAATGTGGCAAACGGCACAAAAAATGCCGTGATGGTTGCAGCCACCGTGAAGGCTCCTGCTGCTAATACAACGGGCCCAAAGGTAGCCGCCACCCCCCAAGCAACACCTTGTGCCACTTTATCGTTCGTTCGTAATAAACTGCTTTGTTGCGGCTGGTGACCCAGCAAAAAATAGGGTAAGTTTGCCTGCGTGGCAAATAAATCATTCACCACCCCGTACAATATTCCGCCAACATACGCAGAAGCGCCCACGAATAAACCACTGGCAATAGCCACCGCCCAAAATGGTGCACCCAGCATAACCGTTGCAACAAAGGCCGCCACGACTAATACCGATATGCCCACACCCCAAAAGCCACTGCGCAATAACGTCCGTAATATATCATCGTCGGAGACTTCTTCACCCTTAAATTTAGGATGACGATAAAGCATGCGATACAGCCCTTTTTGCTTAAGGAATTCAATTGCTTTTTGTGCTTCCCGATTGTTTTCAAGCTCAGCTAGCAAAGTCGTCGCTAACATAACTGCTTTTTTCATCGATTCCGTTTTGTTTAACTCGGTTTGAGCTGAATGAAGTTTTTCCTGAATTGCTTCATTGGCATACGGCTTTGCTTGTTCAAGCATACGCACAAGAATTGTGATTTGCTTATTAGCATCGTATTCATCTTTGCCATAAGCAGCAACCGATTGCTTTAGCTGGGCTTCTTTTGTCATGGGAACTCCAAATGATGTGACAACAATTTCACACAAATTAATCATAGTGCGCCATTCTATATCACCCACAAGGCTCTGTCTATATTTTATTCTTTGTGGCTCAATTCAGATCCAATTCCCTGGATGGAATGATAAAAATTGGCTAGCATAAAATTCGCATTTTCAAGGATTACCAGTATAATATTGCCCATGAACAATATATCCGAAACCACTTCTAAAGCCCCCTCTTCAATGCAATCACAACTTGCTACGAATTTAACCATTACCTATCCCGAGCAACTGCCAATCTGTGAGAAAAAAGCTGACATCATCGCATTAATTCATCAACATCAAGTGATTATCTTAGCCGGTGAAACTGGATCGGGAAAAACAACACAAATTGGGAAAATGTGCTTGCAAGCTGGTCGTGGCATTCAAGGGATGATTGGCCATACCCAACCTCGCCGCATTGCAGCAAAGACGATTGCAAATCGCATTGCTGAGGAGTTACAGGTCGGCTTAGGTGGGGAAGTCGGTTGCCAAGTCAGATTCCAAGACCAAACATCGCCGTCGACACGGATAAAATTAATGACCGATGGTATTTTGCTAAGCGAGTTGCATGCCGACAGGATGCTAAAACGCTATGATACCTTAATCATCGATGAAGCCCATGAGCGAAGCCTCAATATCGATTTTATTCTGGGATTTTTAAAACAACTTCTACCAAAGCGCCCTGACTTAAAACTAATCATCACCTCAGCAACGATTGATGTGGAACGCTTTTCCCAACACTTTAACCAGGCGCCGATTATTGAAGTGTCCGGACGGACATTTCCTGTTGATACGGTGTATTTGCCCCCTGAAGAAATCAATCCGGAGGATGAAGGTAATATGGCCGCCAACGTCGTTTGTGCCATGCAAGAAATTATGGCATTAGAACGCGATGGTCAAGGGTATCGGCAAGGTGATGTGTTGGTTTTTCTCCCCGGAGAGCGTGAAATCCGAGAAACAGCCATTGCTTTGCGCAAATCGCAGATCCCACATCTTGAGATCTTGCCTTTGTATGCACGCTTAAGCCAATCAGAACAACAACGCATTTTTGCCCAATCCCCTTTAAGACGGGTTGTGTTAGCGACCAATGTAGCAGAAACATCCATCACTGTGCCCGGCATTCGCTATGTCATTGATACCGGGCTTGCGCGCATTTCACGCTATAGTTATCGAAGCAAAGTGCAACGCCTTCCCATTGAAGCCATCTCTAAAGCGAGTGCCAATCAGCGCCAAGGGCGCTGTGGTCGAACATCGCCAGGGATATGCTTACGACTTTATAGCCAGCAATCGTTTAATTTACGGCCTCAGTTTACCCAAGCAGAGATTCTGCGAACTAATTTGGCGCAAGTTATTTTGCAAATGCTGAACTTAAACTTGCCCAATATCGCAGGTTTTCCTTTCTTGGATAAACCGGATAATCGCTACATTCGTGATGGCTTTAAATTATTGGAAGAAATTGGCGCTGTTACCAAGCAGCATAAACTCACTCCATTAGGCCGCCTACTAAACCAATTGCCAATTGACCCCCGTTTAGGCAGAATGGTTATCGCTGCCAATGATTTAGGATGCACCAAAGAAGTCATGCTTATCGTCAGTGGGCTATCTGTTCAAGATCCCCGCGAACGACCTGGCGATAAACAGCAACAAGCCACGCAAGCCCATGCACGATTTATCGATCCCCGTTCAGATTTCATTGCTTTTATTAATCTGTGGCAATATGTCGAAGACTTACGCCAAGCATTAAGCCAAAATCAATGGCGAAAGCAATTGCAAAAAGAGTTTATTTCCGTGATGAAAATACGGGAATGGCGTGATATCCATCATCAATTACATCTGAGTGTCAAACAAGCAGGCTTAACCATTAATCAAAAACCTGCAAGTACTGATAGCATTCATCAAGCCATACTCGCAGGCCTACTAAGTCAAATTAGCCAAAAAGAAGAAAATCGGGAGTATTTAGGGGCCAGGGGCCGCCATTACCAACTTTTTCCAGGCTCTGGCTTATTTAAAAAACCACCTGCTTGGATGATGTCTGCGGAATTAGTCGAAACCTCCAAACTCTATGCCCGCATCAACGCTCAAATTGAACCGCATTGGGCCTTAACCTATGCCAAGCATTTGCTCAAATTCCACTATTCTGAACCCGCCTGGTCAAGCAAAACCGGCCATGTGATGGCAAAACGGCGAACTAGTTTGTATGGCTTAACCCTCATTGACAATGAGCGAGTCAGTTACACATCCATCGATCCTTGCGTGTGTCACCCGATTTTTATTCGACAAGCCCTAGTGCAAGGTGGTTATGAAAAAATTGCCAAAGACGCCCCCTTGTTTTGGCAGCATAATCAACAAGTCATTGCTGAGATTGTAAGCCTTGAAGCAAAGGCCAGGCGATGTGATATTTTAGTGGATGATGAAGCCATTTATGCTTTTTATGCCGCTAAAATTCCAGCGCAAATCACCAACTTCGATCAATTTGAACAGTGGCGAAAAAAACAAGAAGCCAACCAACCAGAATTTTTGTACTTTGATAAATCGAGTCTGATGTTACATAGTGCAAACACCATCACGCAAACCCAATTCCCCGATACACTGTCCGTTGGCAATCACTGCCTGCCGCTGACGTATCATTTTGAACCAGGGCATATCAATGATGGTGTTACCTTACATATTCCCCTTGCCCTTCTCAATCAACTATCCGAAGCGCCCCCTGAATGGCTAGTGCCTGGACTTCTTCAGGAAAAGTGTGTTGAGTTATTAAAAAGCTTACCCAAAGCCAAACGTAAACAACTTGTTCCTATCCCGCAATTTGTTCATGAAATTTTATCGAACGCGCCCGATAACAACACATCGCTCTATCAATTCCTTGGTGATGCCCTACGCCAAAAAGGGGTGATTGTCAGTGTCGAGGAATTAAAAAATTTAGTTCTTGATGATTACTATCGCATGAATTTTCATATTCATGATGAGCACGGTGAACTCATCGCTCAGGGGCGCCATTTGCCAACGCTTAAGGAGACATGCCAACCACACATCCAAGAAATGCTAAGCCCACCCCCTGAAGCAGCGGAAGTCGTCTGCTACACCCGCTGGGAGTTTGGCTCACTTAACCAACAATGCATTGAAAAATCCGGTGTCAGCATGATTGTTTATCCAGCCATCATGGATTTGGGCGATGCGGTGACCGTCTCGCTCGTGGATACGCCAGAAAAAGCCTCGACCTTAAGTCATCAAGGCATCATACGGTTGTTGTGGTTTGCGCAAGAAAAATCGATTAAATACCTGCACAAAGCGCTTTTTCAAGGCAATCAATTAAGTCTTATCTTAGCAAGCTTTGGCTTAGGAGAATCGTTTAAAGCGGATGTCATCGATCATGTGCTAGCCTATACGTTTTTACAACAAAACTTGCCAGATAATGCCGAGGCATTTCAACAATGCATTGCAAAGCATGAAACAGACCTCATAGGAAATGCCCATCAACTAGAGCAGCTGCTGACCACGATTTTTAAACTCAAGCAACAAGTACAAAAGCAATTAAAGGTGAGAAATAGCCTTGCAAATCTTGCATCCATTCAAGATATTCAACAACAATTAGCGGGTCTTTTCCATGCACACTTATTAAAAACACCCTTGACACAATTAAAACACTACCCTCGCTATTTGAAAGCAATCTTGCATCGATTAGATCGCTTAGAAAAAGATAAGATAAGCCTCGATGAGATCCAACGATTTGAAGCCCCATTAAGAAAACGGCTAGACGATGATTTTAGTCAGCTCGATTTGTACCCCGAGTTTGTGCACTATCGTTGGCTATTGGAGGAATATCGTGTCTCTCTTTTCGCGCAGCATTTGAAAACCGCCGAAACGGTTTCGGCAAAACGGTTAAAGGAGGCTTGGTCGAAGGGTTAGCCAAGAGAGGTTGCATTCTCAGGACTTCTATTGGACAATTTTTGTTTCATAAGCTACTATAGCTCTGATTTTATATCTATGGAGTTGTTTAAATCATGATATCGACACATTTATCAATGCATCCCGAATTAAAAGCTATTTTCACCGAAATTGATACACTTCTTACTCAACAAAATAAAGCCATTCAGCATCAGAATTTTTTTAGAGCCAATGCTAGCAATAACAGCCAGTATGCTGCCTGCAGCAATTATTTGGCAACCCACCATCATTGCGTTAAAGCAATGGGTGCCTTAAATGAATTAAGTTGGCTATGTCAAAATGGGACTATCACCTATAGCGAGTTATCTGACATTCAAACCATTGCTAATTTGGTCAAACTTTATTTGTCGCCAGCATCCAGAGATGATGACCGCTCCAATCAAAATGAGAGATACGCACGTGAGCTTTTGTTACAGATTCAGGCGTTAAGAAACAACATTGAACATAATAACCCCTATTTAAAAGTCAAAGCCATTCCGTATTTTGCCTGGGAATTGCTTGGAATAGCTGCTTCGTTAGTGGTCATGAGCATGGGCGTCAGTTTATTAGCAGGGGTTGCTACCCTTGGCCTTAGCTTGCTCCCAACAATTGCCGTGGGCATTGGTTTCACAGTGATGGGGTATATCATTGGTATAACATCCGTCGATAACGCAGCCACATATGGCAGCTTAGTATTTGATAGTCAACTCAAAGCACTTGATGACTTTGCAACGGCATTGAAAAAACAGCATCATATGGCACTAGAAAAGGTTAAAGAGGTGGAAGAAGTTCCAGTGAATTTCGTCTCGACACCCCTGTCTTCTGTCAGCCAATAAAAGCATTTGACCTCTCGTCGGGCCAAAGCCCGACCCTGAGGGATAGAATTTTTTTTCAAACATAGTATTCGTATAATATATTGGCATAATGTTTAATCCGACGTCCCGCGGCTTGTCCGCGGGATCCAGGGATTTCGACCAATATGTTGTTATTTTGTGCAGACAAGGATCTCTGGATACCGCGGACAAGCCGCGGCACGTCGGCGTTTGAGGATAAGTCTAAGTTTTAAAAAAAGTGTCTATCCTTCAGAGCCAAACCTCCCCCCCCTCTTTTTGCCCACTCCGCGCATCTTGTCTATAGTTAAAATAGAATAAAAAGAAGGAATTGCCTATGTGCGGGCTTGGAGGCGTGTATCAATTTCAAGGTCATCCACTCGACCAGTCAATCAAACCCATCATTGATGCCATGAGCTTGCGATTGCGATTTCGCGGGCCGGATGAGGAACGTCAATACCATGATCCCGGGAGGCTATCCCTCTTCTTTCGCCGGCTTGCTGTGGTGGATTTGCAAAGCGGTTCTCAACCGTTTGTGAGCGCCAATAATGATGTGGTGGTGATAGTCAATGGCGAAATTTATAATCACCTGCAGCTTCGACGAGAATTAACGCCTGACTATCCCTACCAAAGTCAATCGGACAGTGAAGTCGTGCTTGCTTTGTATTTAACCCAAGGCCTTGATTTTCTTAACCATCTAAACGGTATGTTTGCTATTGCCATCTATGATAAAAGACAGCATCATCTTATTTTGATCCGTGACCGTTTGGGCATTAAGCCCCTGTTTTATTGTCAAACAGACGATAATCATTTGCTATTTGCTTCTGAAGTGAAGTCCATCTACGCCCATCCCCGTTGCCCTCGTCAATTTAATTGGCTTGCCTGCTTAGCTCGCCGCTTCAATCAACGCAATATTTTTACCAGCCTGCCTGAGTCCATTTATACAGGTATTCAACAACTCGATCCCGGAAACTATGTCATTTTTAGTGACAAAGGCATCCAACAACATTCATGGTGGGGAGTCAATGAGCTCGAAAGGCAAGGCCCCAACGAGTTGCAATCAAGGCAAGCCTATATCGATGAATACGGTGCTTTGCTGGAGGACTCGGTTAAACTCCGTTTAATGACGGATGTTGATATGGGGGTTTGTTTAAGTGGTGGCATTGACTCTGTCGCCATTGCTGCCTTGGCCAACCCCCACAAAACCATGCCCAGTTTTACCGTATTGTGCAATAGCACTTACTTAAATGGCGACGTCCAGGCCGCCCATCAAGCGGCAGAACTTCTTGGAATCGACAATCACCAACTGTATTTCCCCTGGCGTCAAAATGAAATTCAGCTAGTCGATGTCAAACGCATTCTCTATGATCTGGAAATGCCATTGACCATGGAGCAAATTTATAAGTATTTGCTATATCATAAAATCAAAGCCGATTTTCCCAATTTAAAAACGCTGCTCATGGGTCAAGGCAGCGATGAATTCAATGGTGGGTACAGTGTCAAATTTGCAGAAGACATACCCTTAAGTCATGCGAATGAGACTAGGACTTGGACTCATTTTATTGAATCACTTGCAAAAATGAAACACCATTTCATCATCAACCATACCAACCCTGCTCTCAACGACTATATGTCCCTGATAAAAACGGAATTCATAGAACAATCTTTTAACTTAGAACATTATAGCCCTTGGCAATGGTATCAAAAAATGTATCAACGCTCGGTGGTTGATTTTAACCTTTGGCATGAAGATCGAGCGACGGCCGCTAACCAAATGGAAAACCGGGTGCCATTTCTGGATCACCGTCTTGTTGAATTTTGCTATCGCGTCCCAGATAAGATGCAACCCAGCTTATTCTGGGATAAGGCCATATTGCGGGAATACATGGCCACTAAAATACCTAAAGAACTTGCCCATCGGGCGAAAGTGCCTTTCTTTCTCGGGGAAGGTGAGCGATATACCGCGCGATTAGCTTATCAAATTTTAACCGACAATGATTGCGACTTTATTAATGAAGCACTCTTTGAAAATAAATATGTTGAAGACGTTCTCAATAGTAACTATTTAAAACAACAGCTATCGGCAGTCAGCCAATGCCCTAGCTTTGAAGGTGCATTAAACTTATTCGAATACGCCTGTTGGGGTCAGCTGGCAAAATGGGTGGCAGAAGGCATGCCTGAGCAAATCGCTCCTCTGCAAGCCAAATTTGACTGGTATTCGCTGAAAGATTATGAAACGCAATCAACGAATTTAGCAGGCATCTTATCAGAAAGTGACATCCAACCGACTGATGTATTTGCATTCAAAGCCAATATGGCCCCTATGATTCCTTACCACCACAGCAACGATCTATTCATTGCCAATCATCTTAATTTAGAATATATCATCGAAGCACATGAAAAACCGGAATTCATTCATTTTCTAAAACACATCGATGGCCATAATCGCTTAAGTGACATCGCCCAAGCGGGCGGATATCTTTATACCAAAATCATCTCCGATATTGCCGATGCGTTGGAATGCCAAGTGATTGAAAAATTAAGCAAATCCAATGGGTAAAAAAAGCATCTGTATCAATAATACATCCACACTGATCATTATTTTGACTTACCATCCCATAAATTATAGAATCCGTTGGCAATCGATTGCTCAATTATATGTGAAACTATAAGACTTATGAAAACCCTTTGTACCGGACAATTTTTTAAAAAAGCCGTCTTTGAGAACGTAGTGAAGCAATCTAGAACAGATTTCTGTTCAGGGATCGAACTGGATTGCTTCGAAAAAGCTCGCAACGACGGTGCTTTTAAAAAATTGTCCGGTACAAAGATGAAAACCCCCAAGGTCGAGGCAAAAAATGTTTTTAATGAGGGAGTTTAGATAAACTAAATGACCGAGTTAATATCTTTTTTTAACGAAGAGATTGGGCGTTTTTCGTAAGTCCGAACTATTTTGGAGTGCTTATGAATAAGATTAAACGTTGGATAAAATTCTCATTAGTTATAGCAGCAACTATCATCATTAGCTCATGTGCTGTTGTCAAAGCCACGAACCAGCCTGATAAAAAAGATTTACGTGTATTGCAGAAAGGAACCGAACGATCCAAGGTCGTAGCTGAATTAGGAAAACCTGTCGAAAGTACCGTCAAAAAGGGGCACCGACAGGATGTGTTCAGCTTTGTTCAAGGCTATTCGAAAACAGCCAAGACACTTCGAGCATTAGGCCATGGCGCAGCAGATGTCTATACGCTTGGGTTATGGGAAGTCGTTGGAACACCCATCGAAGGTGTCGCAAATGGTAATAAAGTTCAAATCGTCGTGAGTTACGATAATCATGAGAAAGTTAGTTCGGTGGATGTTCTAAAAGGACAAAACGTTGTTTATGGTCAACCACGACATCATCATGCATAAACGATAGTCCATCAGGTTAATCAGGGGCATTTGCCCCTTACCCATGAATGATTGAACAATGCCGTCGTTTTGATTCCCGTTGGCTACGCTGCCAGGCTTCGCATTGATATAATGCAAGTTCACACGCATCGTTGCCACTTGCTTTAAATTTTTTGCCCGCCCCATCAATCGCTTCACAGGCCTCATTAACCGGAGGCAACTCGCCTCGTTGGCACCAATGATGGGATACCCGGCAACGACTGGGATTCGCAGCTGTCTTGATGCACGATTTCCGCGCCTCCGACATACCACCACGTAAACTTGTTCCAGTGCCATTATAACTACGATTCAGATGATCATAAGACAAGCACGACCATTCTTTTGTAGAAGGATTTGATAATCCTAACATGGGTGTCGCCATCAATAAGCAACAAATAATTATTCGCTTCATGGTTACGTTCCTTGTGACCTTGTTGAAGTGACTGAACTGTTTGTGAGATTTTATTATGTCATTTCTTTTGGACGATTGGCAAGCATTGCTGGAACCAGTTAATTTCGGAAACGCAGACGGTAACGCTAACGTTCACGTATTAGATAAAATATTTAATGCCTAGGCATTATCTTTCTCTAAAGGATATCTGGGTTGCACGAGAAATGGGTTTTAATAAATAATCCATCACCGATTTTTTACCCGTGTAAATATCCGCTTCCACTAACATACCCGGGATGAGCTTATTGCGTTTGGGATCGTGTCCTAAATAAGATTGTGACAAAGCTATCACGCCTTTGTAATAGACCATGTTGGTTTTTTCATCCAAAAACGTGGTTGCCGAAATATATTTCAATGTCCCATCTAACATCCCATATTTGATGTATTCGTAACTGGACACTTTTATTTTCACCAGATCGCCGACTTTAACATAGCCGATATCACGACTACTGATTTTGGTTTCCACCACTAAATGGGCTTCACTGGGAACAATATCCATCAAAGTCTCATTTGATGAGATAACACTTCCTTCAGTCACAGCCAACCCTTTGACAACCCCAGGAATGGGGGAGCGAATCACTAATTTATCAAATTGATCTTGAAACTTAATGATGTTCTGCTCGGTTTGCACAATTTCAGCGCTAATTAGATTCAGTTTACTAACCATTTCTAAGCGGTTGGTACTATTGGCTTGATCCAACTTATTTTGATATTCCTGCAACAGTTCTTTTTGTTTTTCGATTTTCTTTTGTGTCTCAAGTTCATCACTTCGCAGTTTAATATACTGCCGTTTAACCGCTAAGACTTCCCGCTGTGATGCGAGGTTTTTCTGTTTTAGTTTATCGTACATAGCCAGCTCTTCTCGCATCACCGAGCGCATTTCCTCCTGCATGGACGTTTTTTGAATCAGTAGCTTCAATTCAATTTCATTTTGTTGAATTTGCTTTTTCAAAACGGCAATCTCCGATAGATCCGTAGACTGTTCTAAGCTGGCTTGCAAGGCACTATCTTGCAACAAAGTCGCGACCGTATTGCTATAATCGGCGGGAACATTAATGGTTTTTTTTAACTTTTCGAAGAATTGTTCATTGGTTAATGTTTTGTTCGCCAAGTTGGATTGTAATCGGATTTTATCAGCAGTTAACGTCACTAAACGGTATATATTTTTTTCCAATTCGGTTTGTATTGTGATGGGGTCTAACTGCACCAAGGCTTGTCCTTTTTTCACCACATCGCCATTATTAACAAACACGGATTTAACCATTCCCCCATGGGGATGCTGGATATCTACGATTTTTTGCGCAGGAATCACTTCACCATTGGTGCGAGCAATTTCTTCCACATCGGTAAATATAGCCCACACAATCAGACTCGTGACAACCAGCGAAATTAACCCTATCATCCAATAGGCTTGATAAAATGGCGCGTTACTTTCGAGAACATCCGCATCTTCAAGCTGCTCTTGCTGTTGCTTTTTTTGCCATTTTTGCGATAGCTTTTTGCGCTGGTGAACCCACCTAGCTTTTAGATTTTTTATCATTTACATTCACTCGTTCAATTATTTGTCCTTCATGCAGACGAATAAACAGATCACCTAGGCTAAAATGAGAGGGTCTGTGGGTTATCATGAGCACCGTTACTTTGCCCTTTAACGATGCGATTACTTTCAGGATATGTTGTTCAGATATGCTGTCAATATTTTCCATTGGTTCGTCTAGCAATAGAATGGTTGGCTTCTTGATCAATGCCCTAGCAATAGCTAGCCTTTGTAAAAAGCTGGCTGAAAAACTGGTTTCATAATTATCACGTAATCGGGTATTCAACTTTTCGGGCAAATGCATAATCTCATCATACAAATTCGCTTGTTTTAGGCAGGTTTTCACATCGTCGTCACTTGCTGTTGGGTTTGCCAATTTGAGATTCTGGGTAATGGTTCCATAAAAAAAGTCGTTCACTTGTGAAACCATGCCAATACTCTGGCGTAATTCGTAGGTATTGATTTGGCGAACATCCTTGCCATCGATTAAAATTGTGCCTGCTAGCGGGAGATATAGCTTGGTTAATAACCGAAAAATGGTTGATTTACCTGAACCATTGGATCCAGCAATAACTAGCATTTGGCCAGGCTTGACTTCAAACGAGAGGTTTAACAACACCGGGGAGGAGCGGTCGACATATCGTTGTGTGACTTTATCAAATACGATGTGTCCTAATAGATGCGTTGAAAATATTCGGTAACGGGAAAATTCTTCTTCTGAGGCCATGCCAACCAATGATTTAACATGTTGAATATTGGTACGCATTTGGATGAGACGTGGTAAATTAGTTATTAATGTTTTAATGGGATTTAATATTTTCCAGACTAGCATCATAATCGCAATTAACGCACCAATGCTAATGTCATTTTCAATGACTCCTTGAACTCCCATGACAATTGTCAATAAAGCCGTCACGGTTACCAACCCATCGCCAAGCGTTTGTACCACGGTTGTCAACATACTGGCTTTATAACTTATCATGGCGGCACTTGATGATAAATTGCGAAACCGCTCCCGCCATTTTGGTTCTGCACCCGTGGTGCGAATCTGCATCATTTTATCCAAGGATTCTAAAATGAACTCTTGTCGTTCAGTCACTGCCGTGGACGTAGTTTGCATCAGCTTTTCCACCCAAGGATGACAAAAGAGTATGGCTAATAACAAGATAAACATACTCAACATTGGAATGATGACGATTACGCCGGCCAGCCAATACACAACCAGTAAAAACAACAGCGTATAGGGCAGGTCAATCAATACAGTCATGAGTGGACCGGTAATGAATTCACGGATGGCATCAAATTCTTTAATTTTTGAGACTTGAACACCCAACGACGCCGTATCGATCTGCACGGAAGGTAAGCGAATTATTTTACTAAATATTTTATTGCTAATGATTAAATCGAGGTGGCTGCTGATATAACCAAGTAACCCATTGCGGAATCGATGCAAGGCAAAGCTGCCCACTGTGACAATCAAGATGCCTGTCACCAATTTCATTAACAAACTGGCTGAACCCGTCAGCACAACACGGTCATAAACCGTCATGACATAGAACGGTAAGGCTAACGAAAAAATATTAATAAAGAAACTAACAATAAATACTTGTGCGATTTTGCCTTTATAACTGGCAATGGAGCGACTGAAAAAATTTCGGCTCTCTTTTTCAGCACTGTCTTTTTTGAATTCAATGGCACGACCATTTAGCCTTGGCTTGCTCTCATACGTTTGCGTTTCGCCATTATACAAATAGTAGCCATGCTTATTTTTTTCTAATACAACGTAATACTTCCCTTCCGTTTCAAACAAACAGGGCAATAATTTTTCATTGATATGTCCCCGAACTGTCAAGCGTTTGGAGGGAACAAACATAAAATCATGCATGATTTTAATAAATTGATAAATGGTCAGTGTCTTAGAAAAATGGGGAAACGATTCGATGATACTCCGCCTGTCACCATACCAACCTTTCGAGCGTAACAGCACCTCTAAGCAGTAGGCAAGTGAGTTGGCTTGCTCAAAATATTCACTATAATCTTGTTTTTCAATGACCTCACTCGTCATGAGGACTCCTTAAATAGTTTACCATCCCGTAAATCATAGATCGTATCGGCAATTCGTAGTAATGAGGGGCGATGCGAAATAATGATTAGCGTGGTTCGCTTTTTCAGCCATGTAAGCAGTGCAATAAATTTCTGATCTGTTTCAAAATCCAAGGCACTGTTAGACTCGTCAAATAGCACAATTTTGGGCTTTTTAAGGATATTTTGAATGGTCACAATTTGCTGTTTTGTTCCAGCATGCAGTGTGTCTAACACTTGATCCCCGACTTTGGTTTCATAACCATCGGGCATTTTATGGATAATATGTTCCAACCCCATTGCCTTCACTAAATCGAGCGCCTCGGGAATTTTTGATTTATCAAACAAGGTCAGGTTCTCAATAATAGTTCCATTAAATAAGTCGCTATGTTGCGGTAAATAAGCGATTTGCTGATGAAGCCATTCTGGATCGATCGTTTGAATGTCAATTGTATCGATGAGCACTGTCCCTGCATTCGGTTTATAAATGCCTTGAATCAGTTTTAGCAACGACGTTTTGCCACTGCTACCCTGGCCTTTGATAGCAATCGTTGCTTTGGCAGGAACCTTCAAATTCAAATGATCAAACAAAGGTTCTTTTTCAAAGCCAAAACAAACATCGTTCAATTCAATTTGACCGTTGAGAGCAGGTTTGAGCGTTGGTGTTTCCGTTTTTTCTGCCAGCGCTTTTTCATGCACCTGACTTTGACGTTGTTGACTAATTAAAATGGCTTGTACCCGCTTCCAATACATCATGGCGGCACTAAGCGGAACCATAGAGCGATTGGCAAGTAAGGTGCAGGCCGCTAATCCACCGATGGTCAACGTGCCGCCGACAACTTTTAAACTACCAATAGCCACCACTGAAATCGTTGTTATTTGCACCAAATAGGCGCTGACAATCATGCTGTTTAGTGATAATCGAGCAATGCGATAATCTTTCACTGCTGCGTTTAATTGTAGCTTTTCATAACGACGGCGCATGAACGATTCAAGGGCATTGGTTTTGATAGACTGAATGCCATTGAGGGTCTCAATGATAAAATTATATCGTTTGTCGTCCGATTCTTTGCGTTGGCTTAACACAGTTTGCAAACACACACCCATATAATCAGCCGTTAAAATAAATATCGCCAACATAATCAGCGTCACTACAACCAACAGTCCGCCGATATACGCTATTAATACTAAATAGATGAACACAAAAGGCAAATCAACTAATAATGATAATACTTGCCCTCCATAAAAATCTTTCATATTAAATAAACCACTCATCCGATCCAGATACTCACCTGTTGCCAAATCTCGTTTCTGAAACGCGGGGCTTTGCAATATATCGGCAAACATTTGACAACTTTCTTGATGTTCAAACCGGGCGGAAGACCAATGGATGATCGCTGCACGGCTAATCTTCAAGACAATTTCTAAGCCAATCACCATAATGACAATGAGGGTTAAGATAGTTAGCGTCTGATACGCTTGGTTGGGGATGATTCTGTCATAAAATTGCAATATCATTAAAGGAAACACTAATCCGAGTATATTGATAAAAAAGGAGGGAAGTAAAATACCATAGTACGCCTCACTGGGCTGTAGATGCGCCAATAAACTGCGAATTAATGCTTTAAAATTATGCATAGTTTTGAAAAGTAGTCTAAACTTTAAAAAAGGTCTATGTAAAATTAAGACCGCCACCATAAAAACAGGAGTTCAGGTATGTATGATGTCAGCATTCTACCCTCAGCACAAACCGGTTCATCGACCTTGTGGCAAAATCTTAATGTTAAATTGAACCCACTGGTATCTGCTTCCCATTTCGATCAACTCGCAACCATTAATGTTGGCAATACGAAAGTCGCCGGTTACGCCTTTGAACGCGGTGGTGTTAACAATGCTTCTTATACAGACAATACCTATCTTTCAACGAGTTACCCTACTCACTCTACCACACACAACCCAGAAATCCTATTCCAATCCGATCCGTTAGGGGAGGTTTTTTCCGGGAGTCAATTACCCGCCCAGGACTATTCCCCTGTAAGAATTCGAGCGGTTGATTATCATGCCAATGAAGTTGTTTTTATTCAATCAAGTAGTGAAGTCAATACCTATCAAAACACTATTCCCCAAATCGGTGGGGCAGGCGAAGCCAATACGAATGCCAATATCCCAGACAACTCTGATTTTCAAAGAGCCAAAATAATCGCTGACCACCTACAAGAAGAAGCGGCAATCGCTGCTCCCAATGAGGCGGCTACAGCCACACCTCAAGCTGGAGAAGACTCAAATCAAGACCCAGGTGGAGAGGAGGGCGGCGAAGAACCACCACCCCCTCCTCCGCCAACACCACTCAATACCATTGAAGGCACGTCCCAAAACGATGTGATTCAGGGCACCAATGAAGCCGACGAAATTTATGCCAAAAGTGGGGATGACAAAGTCTATGCAAAAGATGGCGATGATATCGTCTATGGCGACAAAGGGGATGATACCATTCGCGGAGGCAATGGCGATGACACCCTTTATGGCGGAGATGGGGACGATACTGTTTTAGGTGATGCGGGCAATGATACGATAGTCGGTGGCAAAGGCAATGATAACCTCCAAGGCGGCGCTGGCGAGGATACCTTTATATATAATAAAAACGATGGTGTTGATACGTATAAAGGGGGTTCAGGAAACGATACGTTGATCGTCACTGATGCCGTTAAATCCATTAATCTCGGTGAAAAATTCAACAGCGGCAACAGCATTGAAACCATCCAAGGTAGCACCCAAGGCGATGGCAGTGATTCTGTCACCATTCAAGGTGGCAATGAAGCGAATAACTGGGATTTCAGAAATGTCACGTTCACCGATGTGGATAGCATTAAAGGCGGCGGCGGGGATGACAGCATACTCGGCAGCAACACCAATCATGATGTGATTTACGGTGATGGTGGCAATGACACCCTCCGGGGTGGCGGTGGCGATGATACGCTATATGGTGGCAGTGGCAATGATACCATTTATGGCGATGATGGCAACGACACTATTATTGGTGGCTCAGGGAATGATAACCTCCAAGGCGGCGCTGGCGATGATACCTTTATATATAATAAAAACGATGGCATTGATACCTACAACGGCGGTGCTGGGTATGACACATTAGTTATCAATGACAATGTTAATTCTATCAATCTTGGCGAAAAATTTAATAACGGTGTTGAGGCCATTCAGGGCAGCACCCAAGGGGATGGCAGTGATTCTGTCACCATCCAAGGGGGGAATGAAGATAATAATTGGGATTTCAGAAATGTCACGTTCACCGATGTTGATAGCATCCATGGCGGTGGAGGAAATGACACCATTCGTGGCAGTGATACCAATAATGATGTGATCTATGGTGATAAAGGGGATGACCTACTCCGCGGCGGCGGTAGTGATGATACCCTTTATGGCGGCGACGGCAACGATACCCTATATGGCGATGGTGGCAACGACACCCTTATCGGGGGGGCAGGCAATGATGTTCTCCAAGGTGGCAGTGGCGATGACACCTTTATTTATAATAAGAATGATGGCATCGACACGTTCAAGGGCGGGTCCGGCGAAGATACGTTAATTATCAATGATAATGTTAAATCCATTGATCTAGGCGATACCTTTAATAACAGTAACAGCATCGAAAACATCCAAGGAAGTACCCTTGGCGATGGCAGTGATTCCGTGACCATCCAAGGTGGCGATGCCGATAATAATTGGGATTTTAGAAACGTCTCGTTTACCGATGTCGATGCCATCAAAGGCGGCAGCGGCAATGATACCATTCGCGGCAGCAATCTTGGCAATGATACTATCTTTGGTGAACAAGGCGACGATACACTTTATGGCGGTAAGGGCGATGATACCCTCTCCGGTGACAGTGGAAATGACACGCTTTATGGGGATGATGGCAACGATATCTTAATGGGTGGGACTGGCGATGACACCCTTATCGGCGGCAAAGGCGACGACAGCTTCTTTTATGATTACGGCGAAGGAAATGACACAATCTCCGGCGGTAATGGCAATTGGACCGATAGCCTTCATCTAGATGGCATTTCTGGAAGTGGCCCAGGCGAAATGGGTAGCAACTGGACATTGAACCTTGACAACGGTGCTACCTATCAAATAACCTCTGGGGTTGATGGTAACGTGCTTACCTTTGATCAAAATCATGTTTCTGGCACCATTACTTTTGCGAATGGTGAAGAAATTAACTTCACTGACATCGATGAGATCTATTTCTAGGCAATGAAACACCGCCTGGGATGACAAATCCTATCGATCAAAAAAAAACCACCTTGAATTTTTTTACATCTTGTTGAGCTTTTTGTAAATAAATGATATGATGGTCTGCAATTGCAAGCGGGTATTCATTGTATGATTAATCCGACCGATGCACCCAGGAGTTTTTATCATGACGTATCACTATAATCCTCATTCCCATATCAAAGTTTGGCTCAGCAATAACCCAGACGTTTTTATGAATTTTGAGAACCAAACTCGCATGATTGAAATGCGAGAAAAAAATCCCACTGATCCAATCCACTTGGTGTATGACGCCAGTTTGCTAAACGATAAAGCCCGAAACGATCTAAAAGCGTTTTGCGACGAAAATCAGATCATCCCTGTTAATGCCGATTCTGAGGAATTTAGATCACCGCTTGAAACGGACACAGAAATAAACCTCTATCAACACTATAAAGACGAAATCACACATCTCAAAAAAGGCGGCAACCTAGGTGTTGCCAGCGATATTTTACGATGGTTACCGTCTTGCTATCGATTAGCAAGCTATACCGACTTGGATGATCCACTCGACACCAATAACTTCTCCACGAACGTGCTCGTCGAAGCACCTATCATAATAAACGTTGGGACATTAAAGCTTTTTGGCTCCCAAGAGATGATCATTGCCCTTAACGAATACATTGCTGTTGTCGATGAACAAGCGGCAAGACCCTTGATTGAAAAAGTACAAAAAGGGATGTTGAGCAAACTGCAACACCTCGATTCTGACTATGTTGAAAAAACTGAAGAAACTTTTAAACAAGACGGTATCATAAGCCGCTACTTAGTTGGCTATATGAAAAACCGTGCGGAAGCCTTATACATCCAAAAATTAAAACAGTTTAATACAAACGATAATAAACTAAGCTCAAGAATTCTTCGGAAACATATCAATGACATAATGTCCAATGAGAATGAATACCTCAGCTACCATCGTTTAGATGACTCCGAGTCAAATGATGCTGTGATTAAACGATTAAGAAGCGATTTAAATCAACAACTCAGTTGGATTAAATGGCTGTTTTTTAACGAGGAATATCGAGAGATTAAGCAATTATTGGCATTAAACGATCAAAAATTCATCAAAGCGATGATGAAAAAAGAACGTTCGTTATTTTTAAAATCCATTGTTATTTGCACGACCGGCCCAATTGAATTGACAAGAAGTTTCTTTGGCGATTACATGATCCCTTCTAAAGAGGTCGATGAGAAAGTTAGGCCTTATGCCATGAGCCATTATGGTCTGGAAAAAGCGTTTCTATCCAACAATGTTATTCCATTGCATGAAAATGCCTTGGGTATGCTTCGCTATATGGGTGCTAAAGTTGGTGAACGAAATGATTCATCATGGCTAGAAGAAGGTCAGAAACTGCAATCTGACCGCCAAGCAATTTTGCAAGAGCGCCGACAACAACTCATACAAAGTTTCCCCAGCACGCTATTAAACTATAAAGATATGATAGAAGCACACATTGCCAAGCTTGAGCAAGAAGATAAGGGTTGGTTTGCTTTTCTATTTAGAACGCGACGGCAGGCAAAATTAAGCGCCTTACGATCGGTTTTAAGCTGTTTTGATGAACAGTCTGGAAAATTTGATATCACCGCGCTGAAAGAAGTCATGAAAAATGACGTCTTACCAAAACAATCCTTAGTCTATGCGGGCTTTTTTTCTCATAAAACGCGGGATTTGATTGAAGGACTATCCCAGGTTTGCCATGAAGCGGTTGTGCTTCGCGTTGCACGTGACAAAACGCCAAGCTATACCCAATCGGCCAATCAACAAAGCACCAATCAAATGCAGGCTTTATTTGCAAGCCCTATATCCAGTTCAGCACAAACGCTGACAGCTTCGGAAAGTGCCCCTGCAAAGCCCCGCCAAGAAAATCCGTCTTTCAATTCACCATTCCAATCACCATTAGCCTATCATCCACCTTCGGATTCTAGCCAGCAAGGAACGGCCTTTGCCAAAAGTCCCTGAGCATACCTAATGATGCCGTTCAATCTAACAGCAACCAATGTACGATTGAACGGCTAATTGACATTCCTCCTAAAACACCCCCCTTTTGCAGCGTTACTTTAAGTCAATTTGTGTCAAGACATCCGCATGTGCTTTATTATTTATCTTGCTGTATTTTTGTGGTATTATGTGATATATTTTAAGGCATACGCCATATCGCGAGAACAATTTCATGCATAAAGACACCTACCCCCATTTGTTTAATAAATTTCCAGTAGATAACTTTGAAGTCCTAATCCATGTTTTGCAGAGGGATTATGCTGATTTATACCCCATTGAGGTGATGGAGCAATATTATAAACAAGGCGTACCAGAATTCACCGCCTATATCCGTTTTTTTGAGGAAACGTTCACCAAAGTAGCAGGAAAGTATACCGAAAAGGAGATACAAGAAGCCGTTCTAGCATTGCTTAGCGAACCTAAAAGCACGATAAAAGAATCCACCTTTATGTTTCCGAAAATTAAGAACAGCGTGCCAAAACCCCTTGGATTTGTTGAAAAGCTGGCAACTGGACATTTAAGTGCTGCTGAACCATTAAGCTATGTGGATATGGTTAGAAGCACATCCTGGTTTATTAAACAAGGAGAAACCTTGGCCAAACAACCCTATACGGTCATCCCCTTAGCCAATGTTACCAAGGATTCTGTTCACAATAATATCGCGTTAATTAACCTTCATCCAGACCCTAAGCAAACCCCCAAATGGATTGTCATGGATTGCCGCGATCCTAGCCTTCCCGTTGTCTATTGTGAAGCGCCTATCTTGGAGAGTGAAAAATTGCTCCTTGAAACCAAAGCGCAAGTCAAAATCCCATTAGAAAACTATCAAGGGGGAAAAGCCTCTTTATCCGTCTCTTCAGGCTATACCGCCTTAGCATGGTGTATGAAACAGGTTGAATCGGTGTGTGCGTTAAAACTTGATTCGGATTTTTCTGCCTTGGTTGAAGAGTTTACTTTTATTCAACCTGGACATATCTTTAGAGGCGATGATATAACCTATTACACCTCAGACTATCGTCAATTTGCAGGCGAAGACTCCGGATGGTTTAGTCGTTCTAGCATATATTCTTTCGCAAGAGCCGCCATTTTAGGAAAACTGGGGAATGACACGTATCCCATCAACGATCTCAGTGCTGCCCTTCCCATCTATAATAGCGCCCTCTCTTCGACAAAAGATGAACAAACCAAATTAAATGCGAGAAGCTATATCCTTGGATTTGATAACGCATTGGGTAAACCAACCGAATCGGCAGACCCAAAAGCCCCACAAGCGGTGCGCTACATCACCGAAGATATTGACAGAGAGCTTGTCAAGTTAACCGTGACTGATTCAAACCCGGTAAATATAATTGCTATCACAAATGCCTATGCCTATTATGCTAACAAAAATTCCGTACCGCTGACTTGGCTTAGTCAGCACGTCGAACGCCCCTATTCATCGGATGACCCCCAGGATTTACATTATGCAACGGCCATGGTGTTAGCGGTATTTCGTTCTTGTGCCAAGTTGTCCAATTTACAAATTGATCTCGCTAATAAATACCAACTAGACAAAATTGAAACTGATTTTATCTTACAATTTATGGAAAACAATCCTTATGTTTGCCAATTAACCTTAGGGGTGCCCAACAAGTCACTAGAGAACATCCAAGATCAATTGATCCATATTTTCGCGCGAAATCGTTGGTTAAAATATAACGGCTATAAACCACCCATGTTTGATGATTTTTGGAAGAATGCGGCATTTCACTGGCTAGTCCACTTAAATCAAACCCCGGATGTGTTGTTGGATAAACGCGAAAATGAATTATTCAAACAATGCGTGACAGAAATGGGGCTTCATGGATTAGATAGCGTGCTCAAGTATTTAAACAATGAAGTTGACCGCGACCGCATTGAAAAAATCTATGGCAAAAACCGCCCACCCTTTTTCCTCAACTGCCGTCCTCCACAGATGAAGGAATACTTAGACAGACTGCTTAAGCATTTAGAAATTCAAGGGTATTTCCCCTTCTCCGAATTGGGTGTGACGTTTTCAGAGGAAAATGCCATACAAATTGCCCGATTGATTAGCAGCATCAATAAGCTTAACCATTTCGAACAAATTACCTTAACAGACTGCTTAAAAAACAAACCCAAGGCGGCCGAATTTTTGCATACAATTGCCCTGCAGGCCAAAGAGGAGAATTGGACGACATTGGTCGTCATTCCGGAGCTTCATGACAAAGAAAATGTCAGCTCTGATTTAGCGGAGATCCGTTCCGTTTATGCCCATTTGAATAATATTATTTTAGCCAACCAACGAATACAAAAAGCCAAAAGTGCATTAAAACAGATTGAAGAAACCTCTAATTTTGAATCTCAATCACCAGACTCCGAAGAAAGCGGCAAATCCTCTTCAAAAACCGCAGAAACACCCGTTGATTTTGATAAAATCATCAAAACCCTGCAAAGTAAGAATTTACAACAATGGCATATTCAACGCGGCGGTGAAACCCAACTTCAACTCCAACAACAACAAGAAATCCAACAAGTTAGGCAGCTGCAACAAGAACATCAACGCATGAATGTTCATCAGGTGGAAGAAGCCTTTTTTGAAGGGCTAATCAGCTATGACAATATTGATAAACGATTAGGCACATTCTTCTCAGGCTTTCAACAAGAACATGTTGTGAATGAAAAATATGCCTTATTGAAAACCGGTAAAGAATCCCTCCTACAAGGATTTTTCCATACTTGGGTGAATGCCAACCCCAGTGTCCAAGCGAAGCACGTGATTCGCTATATGACCAAGGATGCGGTGGTTGAGTTATTAAAGCATCAGGCGTTAATGGTATCGGGTCTAAAATTGGATAATTTACCCAAAGGGTTCTCCTTACAGCGCTCAAAAGATGGGGATTACATTCTTTCATTTAAAGCAGACATGGATTATGTCTATCCCCCCAATGCCCAAACATTGCGAACCAATATTCGCGAGCCTGCACTTGAATATTGGGAAGGCGATTTTCGCCAGTTTGACGTCGACACCTACCTGGTTCAAAAAAACGTGATTGAAAAACAAGATTGGCTTTATATGGCAGCTTTTGCCAAATTACAGCCAGACCGTGATTACACTAATGATTACAATGAATTTATCAAACGAAATCCCCATTTAGCTGTAAAATTAGGTGCTGGCTCAAGTGGCTTGCTCGGTGCTCTATTAGGCAATCAAGCCTCCGTTGGAGAAAAAGAAAAGGTCATTAAACACTGGCCGATTGTCTTACAAGCCTGGCAATATCTCGGAGATAAAGGCGTTGATGCATTTTTGAAACAAAATCCCGCCGATTTTGATTTACCGCCCGAACAAGTCCAATTTTTTCTTTTGAGCTCACTGTCAAAACCACTGCAAGAATTTGCTCAACATCACCCAATGAATAACCAAACACTAAAAGCATTGGGACAAGTGTATTATCGTTTTGGCAATAAGGGGATGAGTTTGCTACTGAGCAAGTTTTCCCAAATCGAGTCACAACTTGGCAAGGAATTCTACCAGTGCTTTAGCCAGGAAGTGTTAAGTCGATGTCATAACTTTAATGCCTTCATGAATTCTGAATTTTTCTTGTCCATAGACGCGATGATGCAACAATTAAAGGGCAAGAGCAACGAAGGGGCGCGGTTAGCTTGGCAATCCACCCTGCGCAACCATTATACGACCACCGATTGGGATAATATAACCCACCTTTGGAATGCATTCTCATCGTTTAATCAAGAAATCACCCGCATGGGATTACACTTAGAAGGCGATGAGTTTGACAACATTCCGCCTAATAATATGATTGTGCTAATGGACCGAGTATTAGATTGCCTTCGCCATATCCCCAATTACGACAACCAAAGCACTTTTCTACGCAATCTCACTAAATGGGATTTAAGCCACGGCGGCTTACCCTATGCCATTGTTCAGGAGAAATTTCGCTATTTCAATCAATCCTTACTCCTATCCAATTTTGAACAAGGTAAACCAACCTATGCACCCGATTTGTCGAAAATCTATTCATGGTCTGCTGTGGAAGCACCGCTGCAGATGCAACGTGCACTAGCTAGTTTAAATCAAATCAGCAAAGACAATTTTGATTGGCTAAAAGATGAAATTGTGACGCCTTCTGCCGAAAACCGTCATATCTTGATCATGCTATCCAATACCCATTTTAAGGCAAATGCGGTGCCAACCTTAGTGAGCGATTTTCGAAAGTTGCCCCTGGATTTTGGCAAGACCATTGCTAAAGCAATCCATCAAGCTGTGTATGAAAAAGGGTATAGCCCGCTTGATATTCAATGGGAAACAATCCAAGCTATCGCAAAATTAGATTACTCAAGGCTTTTAACTAATCTGCCGAAAGATGCCAATCTCCTCCTCTTAGAAGCCGCAAGCCTGCTGCATCAAAAAAATGCATTAAACCAAGAAAATGTCGATAGCCTCACCAAAGCGTTTCAAGCATTAACTGACGCGCATGTGGATTTGAGTCAATACCATTCCCTCACAGCCTTTAAGCTAGGCGTGATTTTTGGCATCACCCAAAGCGACCAAATTAATCAACTAACCACCATGCTTGATGATGCAAAACCCATAGTCCAGCAAGAAGCGCGTGTATTATTCCGACATCTTTTGTCGGTGGATTTCGAACAAACGGAATCAGATAGTTTAAATAACCCTCTCCATTGGCAAGCGCTTATCGATTGCATTAAAGCAATGGAAAATGATCCAGCCAATACTGGCAAGCATCGTCTTGCTCTCATCGATAAATTAAGCGATGAAGCCGGTATTGTGTTTAAATTCTCCAAGGGAGGCAATTTTAGGGCTTTAAACGATAAACTTACTGATGGACCAGACAGCTTACACTTTTTTGTCGATCATGAAGACCGAGTATGGCATTTCTTAAAGGATCATATTGCCGTTAAAGTCGATGAAGATGCGCAGGAACAATTAGTTCCCATTATGAATTTCTTAAAACAGCTGCAAATCAATGTGACTTACTTAAATGAAATCGAACCGTTGCTTGCTATCTTAGAAAAAACGAAACCGGGGAAATATTGGTCCGCGCCCTACTTTACCAGCCTATTAAAAGCATTGACACCTGATGATGAAAACAGTGCTTTTCCAATTAATTTGATGAAGACCGTTATCCAAGAAGCAGCGTTAAAAGCGCGGTCTATGAATGAAATCATGGAAGAATTTCCAAAAAAGATAACCGAGATATTTTCTTTAATTCAAAAAAACACCGTTTTCACCCGAGATGAACAAGCGATGCTTGCCCAAATTGCCATGCGCGAATATGAATGGACAGAAGGAACAAGCTTAACCTCTCAAATCTTAGCAACCGTATCGGGGGAAATGTTTGCCAATACCAGAGAGCCTGCTTTAGCGATTTTATGCCAGTGTCAGAATAAATCCGAACTGGAAAATCGCTATCAATATTGCAAAAAAATGGTTGAATTGCCCACCGCTGAATTTCCTAAAATGCACCAAGTTTGGTCGAAAACCATGTCCTTATGGTTGAAGACGATGCAAGGAAATCCACAGGTTGAAGAATTATTCCAAAATGTGGACGCAGCCTATCAAGCGAATGCAAAAAGAAAAGCACAAGTACTACATATCATCGCTTGGAGTAGCCTTGATGCGGGTTTACAAAACAACCTTGACCATCAACACGAACTCCGACGAAAAGCACCCAAGTTAGTTGAAAAACTAGCAGGTCTCAATGACGAGGAACTGAGTGAATTAGCGCTCTGTTACCCACGACAGCCTGCTCCTCGAGCAACCGATATTGTGGCGCTTTTGAAACAACAGCTACCGTTTAAACAAGCCCTAAGCAATTTCCTGGCGCATCCATTTACAGAGCCTCGCATAGATTACCACCCATTAGCATTAAGTCGCCAGTCGGATCTGGAGCGAATGCTGAAAGAAGTGCAAGTCAGTTTTGGTGATAATCAAAAAGAAATCAGCGTGGAAGATTGCGCCCGATTATCGCTAGTTTTCACTTATTTAAAAGAATTAGAAAGTGGGCAATATGGTGTCAAAGGCTGTGATAAGTCGATTCAGCAAATGAGCCAGGAAGAAATTGCCCAATTTTTCAAAACACTCTCGCAAGAGCTCGCACAAACGCCTAATAATACCATTTTGCAGGCTCAAGTGTTTGCTTTAATGTTTGAAGCCATGGGGCGAACCACCCGCAAATACCCTCATTTAGCACAACAATTTGCCTTAATTGCCAATGAATTATTTGTCAAATCCGATAGTCGTGTCATGCAATTATCTGTGGGTGAAGGTAAAAGCCATTATGTGGCCATGCAAGCTGCCCGCTTTGCGGCTCAAGGTAAAATGGTTGATGTCTGTACATCCAAACGCTCGCTCGCCGCACGGGATCTTGAAGACTATAAAAGTTTCCTTGATTATTTAGGGTTAAGTTCAACCGCCATTGAACCGAAAACCTCCCATAGTCAGTATATGAACCATCAAATTCATTACTCGACCTTAGGCGATTTATCGCTATTCTTGGATGAGCAAAATTATGCAGGAACGCCTATTGAAATACCCAAGGAAAAACGTGTCGGACTATTTGACGAATTTGACTTTACCCGCTTTGAAGAAGGGCGAAAAACCGAATATAACTTTGCCAGACCTACGGGTTATACTCCCAAACAATTAACCTGGTTTTATCAGTCAATTAATCAATTTTACGCTAAAAATAAAGACTGGATTACAGAAGAACAAAAAGGATTCATTTCGCAAAAAGTACTACTCGCCTTTGCGAAAGCACTAATCAAAGACGCTGGCACAAGCGAAAACCGACAACACTATATTGGACGCTTTATTGAGGATCCATTAAGAATGGTCCAATACCTTCAGTCTGCGCATGAAGCAGCGAGACTTGAGCGAGGCGTGAATTTTACGGTTCAAGAAGCCGTTATTACCGTGGGTGAAGAGCATTATCCCATGCGCGAAATCATTCCATTGTCCACGGATAACCAACGGATGACCGGCTCAACTTTTAGTGCAGGCGTTCACCAACTGTTGGCTGTTCGGCTCAACACTGAAGCCCAGACGAAAAATGAGCCGCAAAATTATCACGTCCATCCAGAAAGCCACATTTTAAGTTCTCAAGTGGCCGCTTACCACATGCAAAGTTTATGGGGGCATCGCGAGGGGTATTCTGGCACCATTTCGGATGTGCAAAAACAACGGTTGTATAACGACGAAAAAACGGTTGTCTTACATGCACCGACAAACCGTGCCGTTCAACGGACATGGCATCAAGCTAAATTTTATAAAACAGCGGATGCACGCGCTGCTGAAATCAAAGATAGTTTATTAGAATGCTTGGCTGAGAAGAAATCGGTGCTTGTTTGTTGTAAAAATGACAAACAAGTGGATGAGTTACAAAAACAACTAAGTGTCCTCTTAGAGCCCGAGCAATTGAAACAGCTAATTTTTTATACCAATGAAGATCCTCGCATGGCAAACGATGTGCTCGCGGATAAAACTCGGCAAGAAGGCTGGCATGGTGACACCAAAGAAAAAGGAATTGCCTTGGTGGCTTCCGGCTTTGGACGAGGCGATAATACGGGAACCGAAGCGGTCTTTATTCTGGGAACTCGCGACTTCAGCGATTTAACCCAAAAAGGGGGCCGAACAGCTCGAAACGGCGATGAAGGGGAAGTGTATCAGTTCTATCTCACAGATGAGCTTGAATTCGAAGAAGACCAATATATTAAGCGCTTATCGAAAGGCAGCAAAGAAATACAAGACAGCCTGGATTTAGTTCAAAAGACATTTCCTAATAAAACCGATGCAGACCTATTACATCGCGTGCTTGTCCTTCGAGAATATTGCTTTGAATTAGATAATATCGTCAATGAAACCTATCATCATGGGCTAGCGCAATATTCAGGTTGGGGTATGCGCTTACTCGCACACATTGACGATCCGATTCTTCGCAACGAACTGACAACGACGTTTTCACAAACCATGCGCTCGCTGGAAAAAATCTGGATTGATATCGAAGCACAAGTGGATGCAACACCTCAAGAAAAACAAGAATCCTTATCGAAACAATTTACCCAACAAGCAACTGACTATCTCAATGAGTATTTAAAAAAATCCACGCTGGTTGTTGCTGAACCCTTTGCTATGAAAGGCACTCCTCAGCCGCTGTTGAATTTGTCAATTCCCGAGCATCGTGAAACGCGTGAATACAGTGCAGAGCTCTCCTTAGTCTTTACGTCGCTTACCACTTTACCATCCATTGATTGGACGGATAAGCGTATCAATGAGTTACCAGAAAAGTTAAATAAAATGGCCAAAGAGCCTCATCTTGTCCGTTATTTATCCAATGAAATGCGGCATGCCAAATCGGCAAAAGCCTACTTAGATTGGTTCGACCGATTCTATGATAACTGGCAAAATCCGTCCAAAAATTGGCAAAAGCAATTAAAACAAGTATTAACTGAAACCGTTGACTCAGACGTCTTAGAACAAGTGAACGATAATCGCGATGAATTTATCCGTCTAGTGTCCGGCTTAAATCCATCGGTTCAAGACAGTGTGGCAAACTACCTAAAACAAGGTCACACCGCTTCAATTAATGAACGAGCCAATCGCTTAAGACCGGTTCTTCGCTATTTGAATCAATTCTCCAAAACAGAATTGGATAAGTGGGGGAAACCGTTTATTCATAACGCCGATGTGATACTTGATAACTACGCAGATATCATCGCTGAAGCGCAATCCCTGCCAACCATGCCATTTACCCATCTGACACTGTTCGCCAATTTGTTGCGTCGATACCCCAACCCCCATTCGCTTGACAACAAAACCTTGTTTGACAGATTGCATAAGCTAACCGCTAAAAACCCTGTGAAACAAATTCGCATTCTTAATCGCTGTGAATCCATTGTTTCCATGCTTCCGGAAAGTCAACGAAGCCTCGTGTTTCATGATTTGGTTGAAGTCATCAGCCAATACATGGCAAACGATGATTGGAATACCGCCAACCGATTGTTAAATGATACGGAAAAGTGGTTAGGCAAACCCCGTCATCAAGAGCGAATCGTCAAGTATTGGCTAACGCTTGCCCAAAACGTTGGCCATCTCCAAGAATTAAAACCCTTGCTCAGTCGCGCATCAGCCTATCCTAGCCAAGCTTGGTATCGCATACCGGCACTCTGTTTAGATAGCGATAATGCCAGCATCCCACAATTGATAGCATTTCAAACTATCTGGCTGGATATCTGGGAAAACATTGATTCGCACCCAGGAAAATCCATTCATAAGCGCGAATATTTTGAATTAATGGCCAAGCAGCTTCGAAATTTGGAGGCGAAAGACGTATCCGATTTAACTTATGATAAGTTTCTTATCCGATGCTATGAACAGCTGATTAAGCGAAACGACACCCACCTCAATAATATGACCGAATTCAACATCCTCTTTTCTGATATCGAACGATATGGGTATAAAGCGGTTATGGCATTCACCAATTCAATGGATGCATTCATGAAACATGAATCAGGCTATCAATTTACCCCCATTGAGATGGTACGCGTATATAACCTATGCCGAGAAGCCAATATCGACCATGCTAAGTTGTGCCATCCAGATTTTCAACATCTCTTACGCGTCATTTACCAGGAAATGGATGTTGATGATGTAATGTCTGATGAAAAGCGTGATTATTTAGATAGTTTAATCAGACACTTAAGAAATTATGATGCCAAAGCTGTATCTGCTTCATCCTATGATACGTTTTTGATGCGATGCTACAAACAAATTATCGATCGCAAAGACTCTCATGAAAACAACCTGACACAGCTAAACGCCTTGATCTCAGATATTGAGCAATACGGCTATGAGGATATTATCGAATTCACCCAGTCAATGGAAACATTGATGCAAAACGAAAAAGGATACCAATTCACCCCCATTGAGATGGTTCGCATCTATAAATTATGCCAAGAAGCCAACATCGACCACGCTAAGATTTGTCACCCCGATTTTCAACGGGTCTTACTAGCAGTGTATCAGGAAATGGCCGTCGATGATGTGCTAACAGACAGTAGAGATATAGCGAATCTGAAAAAATGGCTAGTAGCATTACATGCAATCAATAACCCATCGCTTTCTAAGAAGTTATTAGATAGTTTGCAAAGCGCATCAAAGAGGGCAATGTCAACCCAGCATGCACTGACTTTGATGTGGGAGCTCACACAAGCCGGGATGGATGAAAAACGATTCCAGCGTTATCAAGATACGCTAGTGACGATATGGGAGCGCATAAACAAATCTAGCACTAAACACGATGAAGCGTTATTCTCATTTGTTCAATATGTCTATCATTTAGTTGAGTTTGACAGAGAAAAACTCGATGCCTTTTATAAAAATAAAAACGGTATTTTGGCAAAAACGCAAGCCGAACAAGCCAACTTCCTGCTGGAAGACGTCATGGATTTCTCCGAAGATCCCGCTCGCCAAAATAAACGTATATGGCGGACTCGCTTCTTGTTAGATGGTGTTTTAAAAGAGGTCAAACCTGAATCAGATTCAGTATTTATATGGAATGAACGAAAAAATGACAAATTATTGATCTCCGTCTTTGCCTTTTTTGCAGATGCCTTTAAAGCCGTATTTGATTTTATCTCTCCTGAAAAAAGACCGACTTCCGAGGAACGGGTGCAAGCTCATCGTCAAGCCATGGATATATCCAATGAAATGCGCTTAATTGGTAATTTTACCCCGCTTGATTATGAAAGAAACCGAGAATCTTTTAATAACCCCAACCAAATTTCAAATACTGAGTATTTAATAAATAGCGATTTGAACAAAGCTTTATCGCGTTATCGAAATAGTTGGTTTCTTGCAGGTGCTCGAAAGTATGAAGCCAAAATCTTAGAGATTGAGCTTAGTGAAAAATATAGCACATCTTCGAGGGATGATACTACTTTAATAGGCTATTTAAACCTTTTAAAGCAAGCTAAACTGGATGCCATGCGTAATGATCTACAGGTCAATCAATCGAGATGGTTCAAATTAAATCGAAGTGGCCGTAGCCGCTATTATGAAACCTTAAATCAGATGCAAGATATCGTGATGAAACATTGGGCTATGGAGGGGATTAATAGGGATGAACCCTTGAACCATCAGCAATTCTTCTTGAGTAGTCCGACTTATCAACAATTTGTCAAAGAAGATTTACATGAACATCTTGAAGTCATGGTCGAGGCAATCCAACCTTTTCTAACAAAAGAAGAAAATACCAACCGCTATTTCTTTAAGGACTATCATCAAAGCAAAAACCGGGATATATCGGATTTGCTGTCATCGATTAGAACCTTGGTAGAAATGGATCCAAACAACATTTCAGCGACGGATTTAAAGCAATTAACTCCGAAACTGGAAAAATGCCATGAATACTTACCTGGTGAATTACGCGTCGTTATCAATGAAGTATTACAAAGAGCCCAGGCAGTTAAAGAATTACCCAAACCGGATTTGAGTGTGGGGCCTAAACAAGCGAAATAATGTCAACCAAATTGCCCTGCTCTGCCTTGGAGAACCTTCTTCCCATCCCTGGGAAGAAGGAATGGCAAAGTAATGAATCCTAGCCTTTAACGCTATCGAGGCTTTGTCGAATTATTAGACGATAAGCCAATTTCCATATCATCAAACTGGTTCGGATGATTGCTAGCTACCCAATTTTGATCGGATTTAGACACTACCGGCATATTCATCATTCTATTATTGGTCATCTGTTGAAAATCTGATTTAGTGAGTAAGCCTAATTGACAACATTTATCAAGGTACTGTTCAAATGCACGTTTCAAGGTGTTAGGTCCTGCTGACTGATAGATGGTGTAGTATCGTTTTGGGTTTGTCATATCTGGGTCCAAATAATCTGGATAGCGTTTTGCATCCATCTTAGTTTTTGGTGTTTCAATTGTCTCGCCATTGACCTTAATCTTATCAGGCAATAAATTTAATCGCTCCTTAAACATACTTTCATTACTGCGAATCATCCCTTTTTCTAGGTCTTCTTTTGAAGTAACCTCTCGCAGATGAAGTTCCAGTTCAACCGATATTTTTTGATAAATGTCTTTAATTTCTAATGAATACCTGGCGAGGTGTTCTGGTGGTTTAAACGTGGACAAAACACTTAACGTCAAGGTGTCATCCTTATCATCAACTAGTTGATCGACGAGTTCCTTAACTAACGGGTTAAATAATTTTGGATCAATGGGATTGACGCGTTGAGAATCCAATTTTTGATAGTTCTGGATGGAGATATTGATTGCTTCCTGCATCACTTTATGGTTGGGCGATGCTGCTATAATATCGTTCCCCATTGCGTCAACAAATAGCTCTTGTCTGGATAGTTCGTCATTTTCACCGTTTACCGTTGCAGATACACCGCCAATTAAAATGCCATGAGACGGATTATCATTCGTTAATGTCGGTAAACGACTCGCCGTTTCTGAATAACGTTTCTTTGCGTCTTCGTATTTAGAATAGGCCTCCATATAGTTAGCGACAAAATTTGGTCGACCCACAAAATCACTATCTTGCGGTTCTTTTGGCTTTTGCGTTTTGGGATCAAACCGCAACGCAGGAAACAGGGTATCTGTGTCAAAATAATACCCCCCTTCTTGCCTTAAGATTTCATAGCGTAATAAATCGGACGCTGAACCGTAGTTTTTTAAGCCAATGCGCTCCCTATCCACGTATTGCCAAAAGTCATTGTATTTTTTCTTGGACTGTTGGTTATTATTGTTCGATAGATAAAACGGATCACTTTTCATTGGCTCCTTTAACTCATTAATATTTCTAACCTCAATTCCCAAGCTAGACAAATCCTGCTCTAAGCCCATTTTATGCATGGTTTTTCTTATCTTTTTTTGGCTGCTATCATCCATCCAAAGGTTTAATTGAAAACCGCTTTGTTTTGCAGAAGCAGCTAACGATAGGATGTTTTCAAGATATTTTTCAGGCATTGGGCCACCCAACCATACAAAATGGATGGATTTTGGAATGGAGGTATCCTTAATGTTTGATACTATTTTAATCTGCCTATCTTTGGGAATAGGATTTTCATTTTCTAGACTAGGCGGCATAATTGTTGATCACTTATTCCTGAGCTTTGATCTAATTATAGTGCACGGCAAAGGAGATTCTGTAGCGAATACAACCATGAAATGCTGACAGAGAAAACTGACCCTTGCGTCGCTTTTTAGATCAAGCACCTTTAATGCTTGCAGATTGCTCATAAAAAATATAATATAACTTTAGTGTTTATTTTTTATCTATTATTATGTTGCGTTTTGCAGATTTACTCACAGTGAATGTCGTGGTGGTCGTGGCTCCGAAGGAGTGCGGCAATTTTGCGATGTGAGACGCAACAACAACCGCACTTCTTACGAAGTAGCGGTTGGTCTGACTCCATCGGTACTTCAAAAGAAGCGCTAACCAGGAGCCAGCCATGATAAATTCCCTTTCCCTACCCCTGTTATCGAGACTCAAACCTTGGTTATTATGGATTTTAGCCGCCAGTTTTTTCTTTTATAAATACTTTATTCAAGTTTCCCCCAGTGTGATGAATGCAGAATTGATGAGCGCTTTTTCTGTCAAAGGGGCAGGCCTTGGGCATTTGGCAGCCTGTTTTTTTTATGCTTATCTGTTGATGCAAATTCCCGCAGGCATTATTTTGGATAAATATGGCCAACGCTTGATGTTATCCGCGGCGTTTTTTGTTTGCGCCGGAGGCACACTCCTGTTTGCCCAATCCCACTCGTTATGGCTTGCCCAACTGAGTCGTTTCATCATTGGTCTGAGTGCTGCGTTTTCCGCGTTAATCTGTTTTAAGATGATTTCTGTGTGGTTTCCACCGAAACGATTTGCGCTAATGGCCGGGTTAAGCATGAGTGTGGCGATGATGGGGGCTATTTTTGCTGAAGCGCCATTGTCTTATTTAATTCAAAAAAGCAACTGGCGAGAAGCGCTTTCCATTGTCGCTATTCCAGGTTTTTTACTGTCTGTGATCGTATTTTTTCTCTATCCACGTACCGCTGCAACCCCAAGTCAACCAGTCAATCATGACACACCTTCCCTCGCCATGCTAAAAAAGGTCTGCCAAAATCGTCAAACTTGGTTACTATCCCTTTATAGTGGCCTTGCCTTTGCACCCGTCTCTGCATTTGGTGGGTTATGGGGAGTATCGTTTCTGCAAAAAGCCTATGGCCTCAATCCATTAAGCGCAGCCCATTGCATGTCGTTACTTTTTATAGGCTTTGCCTTAGGCTGCCCGCTAAGCGGATGGCTATCGGATAGGATGCAAAAGCGAAAACCATTAATGGGTCTTGGCACATTGATTGCGTTTATTACCTTAAATTTAGTCTTATTTTGTCCCTTATCTATTTGGGCGCTAAAGGCAATGTTGATTCTATTTGGCCTTGGCGCGAGTTGCTTCTTTTTATGCTTTACCATGATTAAAGAAATCAACCCAATCATGCTAGCAGGCACCGTCTTGGGTTTTATGAATAGCTTTGATTCATTGTGGGAAGCATTGACTGAGCCACTGGTTGGAAAGATCATGGATATGCGATGGGATGGGTTTATGCAACAAGGCGCACCGGTGTTTTCCTTACAAGATTACCATAGTGGATTGCTCATTCTATCGGTCTATTTGACCATCGCGCTGGCTCTCTGGTGCTTTCTTAAAGAAAGTTATCAATCGGATTAATTGGCTATATTTGCCAATTATCAACAACATCTCTATAATCTCTTCCCAATTGTTTATAGAGAATTGCCATGGCAAGCAAACAAAAAGCTGAAAGTGCAACGATTATCGTTAATAAAAAAGCACGATTTGACTATTTTATCGAGCAAGATTATCAAGCCGGGCTTGCCTTAGAAGGTTGGGAAGTGAAAAGTCTGCGGGCTGGAAAAGTCAACATCTCGGACGCCCATGTGATCATCAAACGGGGGGAGGCGTTTTTGTTTGGCTGCCAGATTCAACCATTACCCACCGCATCCACCCACGATACGCCCGATCCGACCCGCACACGAAAGCTTCTGATGCATCGCAAAGAAATCAATCAGCTCATCGGCGCTGTCGAACGCAAAGGGTATACCGTTGTGCCATTGAAATTATATTGGGCCAATAACCGAGTCAAATGCCAAATTGCCTTAGCCAAAGGTAAAAAGACCCATGATAAGCGTGAAACCAGTAAAGAACGTGATTGGCAGCGTAGTAAAGCGAGGATAATGAAACCATCTTAAGGGTGTGATACCTTCTTGTATATAACCATTTAAAAGGAATTAATATGCCTGGATTTTTTAGTGACATTCGTGACTCAGTCGGCAAACCAACGAGCTCACTTTACTTGCAAGCACAGCGAATCAACGCTTTTGCCGAATTAGCGACCGATACGTTATCCGATTTCAATCCCAATGTGCTGATACCTGGAAAAATTGCTCAGCTTGCTTTGTCAGTCAGAAGCTTATTCTCAAAAGAGACCCATTTACATGAAAAGCTCATGCATGCCGGCCAAGCATCCATCAATGCATTACAAATTGGCTTATCCATGTATTTATTTCTCAGCGGTAATGAAACGTGCGATAGCATGGAAAATATGATGTGCCGAATCATTGCAGGCAGTCAACTAATCTATCGTGGCCTACTGCTAACAGGCTGGGTTTCCTCGGAAGCCATGGCACCCTCTATGCCTGGCCCCCACCCTAAAGCAAGTTAAGCCAGCAGGTGGTATAGCATCATTAAAAAGGCAACCAACAAGAACAGTGTATAGAGCCCATTCAATCGATGTTTGGGCAAACGTTCTTCAAAGCGTGCGCCATATTTAGACGCAAGCATTGCTGTGGGCGCCACGGCAACAAATGCTAGCAGATTGACATATCCTAGCGAGTAATTGGGCAAATCGGGTATCTGATAACTGCCCAAGATGATAACAATCGAACCTATCAAGCCGATAAATAGGCCAGTGATGGCTGAGATAGCAATACCTTTTTTCAAGGGATAGTCAAAATACAACATAATTGGCACCGTAAACGTACCACCCCCGGTGCCAAGTAACGTTGACAAGGCCCCGACAAAAAAGCTCGAAACACCACTTATCCAAGGGCCCGGACCGTTGGTATTTAACCCTTCCCCCGCTTGTTTTAGTAACGTAAAGAGAAAGCAAACCAACAAATAACCCGTGAAAAATAATTTTAAGACATAGGTAGGAATACTATGAATAACCACGGCACTGGATAAAATCCCAATCACCAACCCTGGCGCCCATTTTTTTAGCATTTTAAAATCAAGATGACCGAATTGATAATGGCTATGCGTCGAAGCCAACGCTGTTGGAACGATTAAAGCCAGCGATGTCGACACGGCAATGTGCATCATCAAGCCATGATCAAAACCAAAGAGAGGAAACAAAGTCAAAAACATCGGCACCAATACCGTCCCACCACCAATGCCGAACAAACCTGCAAGAAACCCAGCAAATAGCCCCACCACCAACAAAATACCAACCACCAACCAATCCGCCATCCCAGGCCCCATGAACCCACCTAAAACCACAGTAACACGTCCACCAGCTAATGCCAATTCCAACAAATTCCATTATACTAACAATTCAACGCCGTTGTAGCTCAGTTGGTAGAGCAATTGATTCGTAATCAATAGGTCCGCGGTTCGATTCCGCGCAACGGCACCAGTAAAATCAAGCATAATATATTAATTATCCGGGCGCATTCTAGCTCCAAATGCGACAATCATTTTTATACTGCTGTATAAACACTTCCTTAGGCATTTTATACCCTAAACACTTTCTTGGACATAGGTTCATTCTATCAGCAAGCGTAGGTCGGGCCTTGGCCCGACGATTGTTGCCTATTCTCTAAAATTACTTAATTCAAACGGATTACTGCAAGCCCAATCGTCAGTTACAATTCTCTTTTGAATATCACTATGAATGCTTGAGTAACTCCAAGAAGATGGCCTATTGACATAACCCTGTTTCACAGGGTTGAAATGTATGTAGTTTACATGATGCTCGTAATCTTGTTCATCGTGAATAAGATGCTCCCAAAATCGTCTCTGCCAAATCCCTCTTTCTCTTTTCTTTTTCCTCGCTGCAGTAATCGATTCTGAGTGGCTAATACGCTTTGAAAATAAACCCTTTACCATACTCCATCTTAATGAAAAATTGCTGTCATTGTTAGGTAAAGTCATTAACAAATGCATATGATCAGGCAAGACTACTTAAGCATTTATTTTAAATGGATATTTTGATTTTGTCGTATGGATGGCATTACGGAGGATGTCAATTTCTCTGATTAATATACCATTTGATCTATTTGCAAGATTAACGGTAAAAAAGTACTTGGCTCCTGGCACACGTGCTCTAATATATTGCATAAGATTGGACTATTTATTCTTGGACTGTATTTATAGCTGATTAGATGGATTAATTCAACTGATGTCGGGCCAAGGCCCGACCTACGCTTGCTCAATCGATGTACATCTCTCGAGAACAACTAGTATAGTTTTATTAAGTTGTATCTTTTAACCTTTCCTCTAGACTAGTTTTGAAAATTGTATTATCGTGCCTACGATTTAATTACGAAAAGGAGTTTTAAAATGATTAAAAAAGGGGTTATTTTAGTATCCTGTCTACTTGCTAGCATGCCGATTTTTTCAAATGAACCATTCAAAGGGTTACAATTAAAATCAAATCATAAATCTTACCTAAAATCATCAAAAATTGATTTTTCAGGTATATGGAGTGGTAAGTGCAATGATGAACAACAGACAACTACTATGAAAATTACTCAAGATGATAAACATATTAGTTTTGCAAGCCTAACTGAGGATGGTGAAAATTTTGGAGAACCTTTATACTTTCCTCTAAGTGAAGTTAAATCAAAGAGCAAGAGTACTTTTGATGGTACAGAGAACTCTTTAAGTGCAGCTTTATGGTCTAGTCCTAACAGTTTAGCTCTATATTATTTCAATATTTCTTTAGGAAGTTCTGATCATAGTACTAGTACTTTGACAACCAATTTTGATTTTGAAATTGAGTTAGATAATGGTAAGCTTAATTTCATTATAGATAATTATCCAGAAAATATCGTTTGCGTATTTAATAAGCAAGGTTAAAAAGGTTGCCCATATTAGATGTCAATTTAATATGGGCTGTAACCATCCCCTAAAATAGTTGTATTCCTGATTAGAGTTCTCCAAGTTAAACTATGTTTGAGGAGAACAAAAATGAAAAAATCGCGTTATACAGAAACACAAATTGTCAAAATTTTAAAAGAAGTCGAAGCGGGTCGACTGGTTAAAGAAATTTGTCGTGAATATGGCATTTCAGATGCAACGTATTACAACTGGAAAGCAAAATACGGAGGCATGGAAGCATCGGACATAAAACGTCTGAAGGAGCTTGAAGATGAGAACCACCGTTTAAAGCAGATGTATGCTGAGCTGAGTCTTGATCATAAAATCCTGAAGGATATTGTCGAAAAAAAGCTGTGAAGCCAACTGTGCGCCGGGAGTTGGTTGATTATGCAGTCAATGCTCATGCTGTGAGTTTACGTCGCGCTTGCAAAGTTGTAGGTATCAGCGACTCGGTTTATCGCTATAAGCCGTATAGTCGGTCTGATGAAAGTGTCATTGTGGCATTGCAGGAATCATCTGAACGTTACCCAGCGTATGGCTTTAGTAAATTGCTTAAAGTTTTACGTCGCCAAGGTCACAGGTGGAATCATAAGCGTGTTTACCGCGTGTATTGTGAGCTTAAGCTCAATATGCGTCGCAAGGGAAAAAAGCGGTTACCCAATCGCTCGCCTGAACCTCTGAGAGTGCCAGAGTCCATTAACCAATGCTGGTCTATGGACTTTATGTGTGATGCGTTGATGTGTGGCCGACGCTTCAGAACATTTAACATAGTGGATGATTTCAACCGTAAAGTGTTAGCGATCGAGATAGATTTGAGCCTGCCCGCACAGCGAGTTATTCGCGTATTAGAACGTGTTGTTGCCTGGCGTGGTCTTCCTGCCAAACTACGCATGGATAATGGTCCTGAATTTATTTCAGGTGCCCTAGCGGATTGGGCAGAAAAAAATAAGGTGCAATTGGAGTTTATCAAGCCAGGAAAGCCAACACAAAATTCATTTATTGAGCGATTCAATAGAACTTATCGCACAGAAATACTGGATATGTATGTGTTCAAAAATTTACACGAAGTAAGAGAGTTAACAGAAAACTGGATAAAAGAGTACAACGACGAAAGACCCCATGATTCACTAGATGATTTAACCCCATGGGAATATCTGGTAAAAAAACAGGCAATGAACTCTAATTTAGGCTGCCACTAAACATGGGGGGTTTACACACGTCAACCCTGCTACAGAAATTAAAGTCTCTTCAGAAAACATGAATTTTTTAAATATTTACTTCCCTAGCTCAACCAATTAATATTCGGCATTATGTGTGGTTTCTCTCGAGCTTATTTATGTTAACAAAAGAGCTATTAGCAAAAGCGGTTATCAACAATACCTTTAATATTTCACGCATCAAGCTAGATTTTATATTAAGTCTTCAGGATATAAAAATGATCTCCGCATTTCTTTCAGAGCGAGAACTGACGGAAATTGACCTATCCTTATATATTTCTGAAGAAAATAGTATGGCCTTGACGGATTTGGCTCAGGCACTAAAGTCAAACGCTGGATTACAGAAATTAAGCTTTAAAGTAGAGGGTATTATTCTGGGAGAAAACCAGAGGTCGGCTGATTTCGATGCTTTACCTCAAATTGATCGAACACTTTCGGCAATACCGATATTTTTAGAAAATAAACCCCATTTAACACATGTAGTAATTGATGCTGAACAATTGGTATTGAATCTATTTCACAGTGAAAATGTAGGCCAGGCATTAAGATCCTGTTCGGGAATAACAAATCTGCTCTTGAATTTTAAATTGGCGCAGAACGTAAGTTTCCATTTTTGTAATCCATCAAAGACCGCCCTTAAAGAACTTTCTTTAGGAAATATTGACGACAAGGCCGTCGCTTCAGACCTACAAAACATCGTCACATTAAGTACGCTGAAATTTTCCAGACTGAATCTATCACCAGAAGGATTTAATGTTGCTGCCAACCTCATTCGTAACAACGCACCGTCTCTTACCCATCTGGCGTTTAATGGCATTAAATTTAGCGCTGATTCAATGGGGCCCATTCAGGCTGCAATACAATGTTGCCCCCTATTAAAAAGCTTATCATTATGTAATATATCCGGAGATACTAACTTATCCTTAACACCCCTCTTAAATGCTTTACCTCAGCTAGAAGCATTAATGCTCCTTAACATCCAAGGTAATACCAATTGGCCGGATCTCATTCCAGCACTAGCATTGCATTCGAGTTTGAGAAAACTCGTATTAGAACTTGATAGCCTTGATCTGCGCATGATTGAGTCGCTATGTGCCCTGATAAAAACTAAACAAAATATTGTTTCTTTATCCCTGAAACCTTCTTTTGAAACTTCAAACTTAAAAGAAATTATTGAGGCAATTTCTGCATTAATAAAGGATCCAGCATGCCCTCTTAAGGAGCTTAGTCTGGACTATTATAGCCGGTTATCTTTCTTACAATTACTGGTTTCAGCAGTTGAAAGTAATACAAAATTAGAAAAATTCTTTTTATTTGATGCAGGTAAATCATTAACGGTCGATGAAAAAACATACCAACAACGCATTGATATGGCCCTACAGAGAAATCAGGGGACTAGTACTGTTACTACTGAGCCAGCCCCAATTTCTCTCGCTTCTTTAAGTATATTTTCTAGTTCCCACGGAAGAATAAACACAAAAGACATGAATTGGACCATGGATGGTCAATTAGATAAAAGTGGTGCAAAAGTAATTTTTACCAGCACCCTGAATGATTCCTCTGTAAGTAGATTGGAATTTTCCCAAAAGAAAAGTTCAATTTTTAAAGATCAATCCGAATTTACGCTACGAGTATTTTTTAATAGTCATTTTAATGTGAATCAAACAAGATCTCGTTTGCCAAACAACCCATTATTAAAATTTACCGAAGCAAATGAACACGCTACTGCTCAATGTGAACTAAGTTTTCATGTTAGTCAGAGCTTACAATTAGAAGAACTTTTATCTTTTCTTCAACGACAAGATCCCACATTAGAATCCATATTTATAAATTTCAGAAGACAAATATATCGTTTTGTCATTAAAGAAGATTATCAGCATGGCGGGTTGGTTAGACCAAGATTATTAAACGCTTTGCAATTCATTCCTGTTATAAGAAGTGACGAGAAGGACACAACATTACCACCCCCGAAATGGGATAATCGCGTTGCGTTGAAGGAGATGAATTACCGTGGAGAGATTCCAAGTGAATTTTGTTGTTCAATAGAAGCCTATAACCCTTACATGCCATTTACCCCGCCAGTAGTCCGCCGTACAATTATGACAAATCCTGTTTATGACCCTCGATCACCTGAGCACAAATTTGAAAAAAAAACCATACGAGGTTATTTAAGACATACCCGATTCCATCCCTATACCAAAATGCCCTTAACCATGGAAGATCTCCAACTTGATCAACCATTACAATCTAAAATAAAACGATTTGTGGAAGCAAAAAGGGAGGAATATGACGCCCAAAATGGCATTTCGGTGAGATGCGAGCAATAGACAGTTGCAAGCAAATGGGCTCGCTAGTCACTTGTTTGGGCGGATACTATAATTCTAACGTGTGAGTAGCGATTGTTTGAGTTACCTATTGCTGCTTAATATTTGAATTCGCATAAGGCACCACATCCAAACACTGCATGTATCAAGCAACTCAAATAAAAAGGACGTTATAAAAAATGAAAAAAGTTTGTCTTGGCGGTACATTTGATCATTTACACGCAGGCCATAAACGCTTAATTGATGCAGCAATTGCGCACTGTTACGATCAAAATAGCACATGTGTGATTCGCAGTTTAACCATCGGTGTCAGCGAAGATGAATTGCTTAAAGGAAAAGCCTATGCAGAATTTATACAAGACTATGACACTCGTGTGCGCGCTATACGACAGTATGATCTTGCCTTGATTTGATGGACACCCTGTTAAGAGAGTAAAATCTTATTTTCTGAGGCAAGATTAACATAAGGAGAAGGACATGCTTTGGACGAATCAACGAGATCTTCATAAACTTCTTTAGTTCTAGTAGGCCCTGATGAACGAATTAATTTAATTAACAACGCAAAAGGCCCACTCACTTCCAAATCCATTTTCACATCACACTTCCAGCCATCTAACTCCTTCTCAAACGCCTCATAGTCAGTGTCTTTGCTAACGACCACCTTCGCCATTCTATCGCGTAAGGCTTCCAAATTTTTTCGAATGATTTTTTTACTCGAGAAAATAGCTGGACCATGGGGTTTAATTCTAGGAATGACTCGATCGAGTTCCGCAAGCAATTCCCCTTGATGGCTATTCAAACAACTAATTTTAGCCTGAACTCGTCGAAATTCCTTTGCAGCAAATTCATAATCTGAGTCATTATCAATGACAGGTAGAATCTGAGCTCCAAATAGCCTTACCATCATTTCAGTGTCTTGACTGTCGTATTTTTCAGATCCATATTTATGTAAAATCGCAACACGTCCTGATTCTGCACGTTGAGCATGCCCTTTATCAAGCAATTCTATCTTGGCTCTAGCACACGCATTGCTATCCAACATAACTCGCTTATAAATGTCTTGCTTTTCTTCTAAGTCAGATTGTAGCCGATGCAGTTCAGTGGACAATATGCCTATTTCATTATTATCTCGAAATTTTTGAACCTTATCTGCCCAATACATTTTTCTTTGTAATAGCTCTAGCATAGATCGATCATTAATAAAATACACACTCAAATCCCAATGATAGTAAAAAGCGCGCGATAAATAAGGGTGCAATTCGCTTCTCAAGTCACTATCAAAGCTTGACATATCGGCAATAATCGTCTCTCTAGTCAAATGAAAACTATACATGTTTGGACCGGATGGATCACTCCCCGTATGAAAGTTAATAATCCAAGCATCTCTTAGGGATTCTATATGGGCTATTTGAGATAGCTTAGAGCAAACCATGAGCTCCAATCTCCCAATCTGCACTGGAAGAACATTTTTTGCTTCTTCAATAGACAAGTCACCTAGCTGAATTTTATCAGATGCCCTTTGACTGCTCCAAACATCCTCAACTATTTGCAGATACTCGGTATTTAAATGACGTTTTCGGCTTTTATGAATAGAGGTGGTTAAGGAAGGTGGTAATGCGTAAGATGTTAATGCGCTGATAATCTCTGCTTTATGTTGTGAATACTGATTAGCATACCGCCTGATTTCCTGCTCTACAAGCGACTTAAATGCGGGTTTTAATGACATAAACAACTCCAGTCCGTGGTTTGAGAAAACGGCTCATCCTGAACCATCTCGAAAGCTACCCACTATTCATACTACAAAAATCAAAGAAGGGTCAAGATCAAAAATTTAGGCTGGACTGAACAAAACCAAAGTTGTAGCTCGGATGCAGGCGCAGCCGAAATTTGGGATAATGATCTTCGAACGTATTACGGCTGGGCCAATCGCCATTGAGGCCGAAGCGTGTAAGAGTTTGCAAGCCGCATTATTCGAGGAATGTGAGAAGATGCTTTCGGGGCCAAAGAAACCCCCTAAGAAATTTGCAGATTCATAGATAAATACCCTTGAAAAGCATCAATTTGAATATAAGGGTAAGAAACACAATGCCCTTGAAGTCGCCTCATATAATAGCTCTTTGAAACAGGTTATGTTGAATATCTTGGCGTGTGTTGCCACCCTGGGATATGACCTAGTGAAGCTTAAAAAGCTATGAAGAAAGAGGTCAATTTGATACATGTTTAGCATTATTCAAGACGAAATCAAATATAGACCGTGTGGCAGGCAAGATAAAAGAAGCAAGTTCAGAGGAACACATGCAAAGCAAACTTCGATGACTTAAAACTACCTGCTAATGATTTAATCCCTCAAGCCATTTCAGAATTTTCAGCATTTTACGGACATAACCCTGAACCCATTGATAATGTGTTGAATAATGAACTGCACAAAAAATGTAGGTTGGGCCTTGGCCCAACAACCAGTGTCGTAGTCCGGATGCAGGCGCAGCCGAAATCCGGGACATTGGGCTTCGAACATCCCGGATTTCGTTGCACTTCATCCGGGCTATATAGGCGAAGCCGTAATATGGGGAAATAAATTCGGCAACGCCAAGACAACAAAATTGATTTCTTCACGATGAACCAAATCAGATAAAGGTACCTTGTTGTCTCTCCTATCAAAACTATTGCCTGTTTTGTATTTAAAAGCCTTTTGTAAGCCTCCCCTGAAATAGGTTTAGCGATAATATAATTCTTTACTAGATTTTCTATTTATCAAAATTTGTCTAATATGTGGGAAATACAGGATTTGCCAATATCATTTCTGTAAAAAAAAATATACCTCCATTTATTCAACCAACTCATACATGATTTCATTGCGCTTCATAAAAGGCAGAGTCCAAGGCGGGTTGTAAAAAGCAAAAAGCGGCTCACCTATAACTTGAAGCTCGTTGGCTTTAACGTATTCATTTAGAATCTGAAGATTTTTATCTATCAATTCATTTGAACGAGACCCATAAAATCGGATAACAACCATTGTTTTTTTGGGGACTTGTCTTATCTTAATCTGGCTTTTGATTGGCTTCGGTAAGTTTTCAAGAGTATATTCTTCGGGCATAACAAAGCTAATATTCCATTTTTGCTTATCACTTTGCTGCTGCATGACTGGGGCTGTCATAGCAATTTTTGTCGACTTTTGCTGAGTAACTGGGCTTGACATGGAAATGTTATTGCCAAAAATGTAATCTGCTAGCAACCTGAAGCCGCGGCTAATTGTCTCGTTTGCATTACCTGACAAGGAAACTTCAGCAATTATCATAGGTTGATATACCCTAATTTCTATAGCTCCACTTTTGTTAGATACAATGTATTTTGGTTCTTTTACATTTCTCATGCTGTAAAAATAAAAGGCAAAATAAGCTGTTACTAATAGTAACAACAATATTAGGGTAGTTACGATGTATTTATTCATTGCTTTATGGCTCTCATCCTTAATTTATACTCATAATCCAATACCTCGAGATGATAATTTTCAGCATCAATTGACACCCAACTTGAAGTTTATGTAATTCCTTCCCTATTCTATATATTAGTATCCTATTCTACATTTACACCCAGACATCCCAGCTTAAGGAGAAGGACATGCTTTGGACGAATCAACGAGATCTTCATAAACTTCTTTAGTTCTAGTAGGCCCTGATGAACGAATTAATTTAATTAACAACGCAAAAGGCCCTCTCACTTCCAAATCCATTTTCACATCACGCTTCCAGCCATCGAGTTCCTTCTCAAACGCCTCATAGTCAGTGTCTTTGCTAACGACCACCTTCGCCATTCTATCGCGTAAGGCTTCCAAATTTTTTCGAATGATTTTTTTACTTGAGAAAATAGCTGGGCCATGGGGTTTAATTCTAGGAATAACTCGATCGAGTTCCGCAAGCAATTCCCCTTGATGGCGATTCAAACAACTAATTTTAGCCTGAACTCGTCGAAATTCATTTGCAGCAAATTCATAATCTGAGTCATTATTAATGACAGGTAGAATCTGAGCTCCAAATAGCCTTACCATCATTTCAGTGTCTTGACTGTCGTAATTTTCAGGTCCATATTTGTGTAAAATCGCAACACGCCCTGATTCTGCACGATGAGCATGCTCTCTATCAAGCACTTCTATCTTGGCTTTAGCACTCGCATTGCTATCTAACATAAGTCGCTTATAAATGCCTTTTTTTTCTTCTAAATCAGATTGTAGTTGGTGCAGTTCAGTGGATAATAGGCCTATTTCATCCTTATCTCGAAGTTTTTGAACTTTATCCGCCCAATACATTTTTCTTTGTAAAAGCTCTAGCATAGATTGATCTTTAAGCAAATACATTTGCAAATCCCAATGATAGTAAAAAGCGCGCGATAAATAGGGGCGCAATTTGCTTTTCAAGTCACTATCAAAGCTTGACATATCGGCAATAATCATCTCTCTAGTCACATCAAAACTATACATGTTTGGACCAGATGCCTCACTCCCCCTATGAAAGTTATTAATCCAAGCATCTCTTAGGGATTCCATATGAGCTATTTGAGATTGCTTAGAGCTTACCATGAGTTCCAATCTCCCAATCTGCACTGGAAGATCATTTTTTGCATCTTCAATAGACAAGTCACTCAACTGAATTTTATCTGATGCCCTTTGACTGCTCCAAACTTCCTCAATTATTTGCAGATACTCGGTATTTATATATTCTTTTCGGCTGTTGTGAATAGAAGTGATTAAGGAAGGTGGTAATTCATAAGAGGTTAATGCGCTGATAATCTCTGCTTTATGTTGTGAATACTGCTTGGCATACTGCCTGATTTCCTGCTCAACAAGCGCTCTAAATGCGGGTTTTAATGACATAAAAAACTCCAGTCCGTGGTGTAAGAAAACGGCTCATCCTGAACCATCTCGAAAACTACCCACTATTCATACTACAATAATCAAAGCAGGGTCAAGATAAAAAAATATAAGCTGGACTGACAAAAACCAGTTTCCCAGATGCAGGAAGAGCCTTAATCGGGGAAATCAATCTTCGTCGGGGGTATTAATTTCGTGTGGAACTCTCGGAGTCTGACACCATTGTTCTAAGCTTTTTGATATTTTCATGAAAGCTAGACGTCAAAACCTATTTTTGGAGTATGTTCAATTGAATTATTTGTATAGTTTCAGGCGATGTCCTTATGCAATCCGTGCACGCATGGCGCTTAACTATGCAGGGATAGAAGTTGGGATACGCGAAGTAAAACTTAGTAATAAGCCGACTGAGTTGATTAACGTGTCCCCAAAAGGCACCGTTCCTGTATTGGTAACTGACTCAGGCAAGGTGATTGATGAAAGCCTTGATATTATGTTGTGGGCACTTGCACAATCCGATTGTGAAAATTGGCTCCAAGCTGATTTGCAGCAACAAATTTTTGACCTAATTCAAGAAAATGACCTGGAATTTAAGCCCATCTTAGACAGCTACAAATACCCTCAACGTTCAGAAGTGGGTGACCCACTGTTCTATCGAAAACAAGCGTTACCTTTTTTGGAAAAACTGAATACAAAATTGTTAGATTGCCAATTTTTATTTTCTGATAAACCTTGTTTGGCAGACATCGCGCTTTTTCCCTTTGTCCGTCAATTTTGCATGGTCGATAAAGATTGGTTTATGCAATCCAATTTAAAACCATTGATCACCTGGCTTGCGTTCTTTTTAGACTCGCCCCTTTTTATAATCGTGATGAAAAAGTACTCCCCATGGAAAACAGGAGACATAGAACCTTTATTAGGCTAGTAAGTGGGAAGTACCTCCCAAATTAAAGCTCCTGCCTAATCTGGGATGGCACACAGTATCTAAGGAAGATTTAGCCTAAACTCAGGATGGTCGCTTAACACTTCACCGACCTGTTGGTTCGTTTGCAATTTTTCGATTTTTTGCAATATCTGCTCTCTTACCAGTGCCAAACCCACCCCAAATGCAAGCTTCACACCTATGTCCAAGACCGGGTTTTCAAACAAGTGTGGGCCTCGAAAATCGATGGTCCCAGTTTTCCCGTAGTCATAACCAAATTTTGCCATTAAGGCAAAAGATAATGCACTATAATATACAGCTTTCGGCGACAAATCTTCAACCGCCTTAAAAAAACCATTATTTTTCATAATAAACCTTCTCATTAACAATACTATCAGCTGTCTATCAATGCCATTTTGAGAGTTCATTGAGCATATCCACAAAAAAATAATAGTTTGAGGTGGTGATTACTCTCTGATAACGTTATAAAGCGATGCACCCGTTAGAACAGTCTAATCTTGGCTCAAGAGATTTCGATCCTCATCTCTTATACAACCAGTCATCGATCGATTTAAAATCAATCAGAATTATTATCAATCAAGAAGACTCATCATTCACCACATTAAGACATTATTGTTCTTTATGTCTCAAGGTGAGTTAATTATATTCGATACTCATTAAGAAGTTATTAGCTAAGATTAAAATATTGTTAATTAATAATTAATAAATAGTTAACGATTTAACTCATCTTTGCCCTGCCAAGAGGCAAATTTTTGTCGTCGTTTCGAACTAGGTATGTCAGAAATAGGAGAATTCAGCAAAGGTATCCGGGATAGCCTCTTTAACTATTATCCGCTTTTACACCAGGATAATGAATCATATCATGGAATGTTGCTGCTTTAGATGTCAGATTGCGATAGCCATGCGGTTGATTTGCATTAAATCGAATCCCTTCTCCTTTTGCAATGGCATGCCAATCGCCGTCAATGAACACTTCCATTTGACCGTCAACAGCGACCACGTGCTCCATAACACCCGGTTTATGGGCAGGTGAAAGATGCTCGCAACCCGGCAGTAGTTCAATCACAAAGAGTTCAAAATTCAATTCGGGATCAAACGGAAATAGGGTTAACACCCGGATATTTTTATCTTCAGGATGAATCGTTTGCACTTGACCTGTGCGATGGACCGCATCAGCAGAAGCAGTTTGAATATCTTCAATAAACGACGAAAATGACGTCTCAAAACCAGTGGCTATTTTCCATAAAGTCGCAATAGTCGGGCTTGACTCTTCTCGCTCTATTTGTCCTAGCATCGCCTTACTAACCCCCGTAGCAGCGGCCGTTTTATCTAAACTCCAACCTTTTTTTTGCCGTAATTCTTTGAGAGTTTTTGCAATATGTTTGTATATCTTTTCCACAATTTATCCATAAAATGCTTGTGCGTTATTGCGCACAATGTTACTATAGGTTATTATGCGTTATAACGCACGATTTGTAAATCGCTAAAATGAGGAGTTGCTAGATGTCTGCTGAACTGTTTAAAAACAAATTAGTGGCCGTACTGAATAAAAATATCGAGCCTGGGAGAGCGATGAATGCCCTAGCTCATATGTGTATCGGTCTGGGTTCTGCTATAAGCCAAACAGATTTGAGACTATCGAATTATCAAGATGCAGACGGTGGTCTGCATCCCTTTATATCCGAAATACCGTTTATCGTCTTGTCCGAAAATTCCAATAAAATTCGGAAATTACGTCAAGCGGCACTGTCGCAAAATATATTATTGAATGATTTTACCGACACCATGACAATTGGCACCTATCAGGACCAAATCGAAAGAACAAAACAAACCAAAGAGGAAGAACTGATTTATTACGGTATTGTGTTATTTGGTGATTGGGCAACTGTCACTGAATTAACTAAAAAGTGTTCTTTGTGGCGATAGCATCGAGGAGTGACCCATGTCTCATGAAAACAAATTAGTTAGTAAGCGTGCCCAAAGTATCCAACAAATACTCGCAGAAAAAGGCCTGCACTTTGAAGTGATTGAACTTTCTACAAGTACTCGGACTGCAATTGACGCTGCGAGAGCGATAGGTTGTGATGTCGCACAAATTATGAAGTCGTTGCTGTTTTGTACTGAAATAAGCAAACAGCCTGTTCTCGTATTGGCAAGTGGCATCAATCGGGTGAATGAACTAAACATTGCCCAATGGGTAGGCGAAAAAATTAGGAAAGCAGATGCGCATTTTACCCGTGAAGTAACTGGCTTTGCTATCGGGGGTGTTCCCCCTGTCGGACACAAACAAACAATTCGTCATATTTTTATCGATATAGACTTGCTAAACCATAATGTTCTTTGGGCTGCCGCTGGCACGCCTAATGCCGTTTTTAGCTTGAGTGCGAGCGACATTGAATCGCTCACGCATGGCAAGATCATTGCAATCCGATAGGTGTGTTATGCAAAAACTATTTTGGGATAATCCCTACCAATCGCAATTACAAACATGCGTTGTCAGCGTTGATAATAATCGTGTTCTATTTGCAGAAACAATTGCCTTTTCCTTTTCAGGGGGCCAAGAAAGTGACAAAGCGTTTGCTAATGGTCTTGCCATTGTTCATTCTGAGATAGATGGCGATCTCATCTATTATACGCTTCCGGATAGTCATCAATTAAAGGCTGGTGATGCTGTCACCCTAACCATTGATTGGCCTAGACGTTACAGACTAATGCGTCTACATTTTGCAGCGGAATTGGTGCTTGAGCTCGTTACAAAAGCCGGTAAACTTGAAAAAATAGGTGCGCATATTGCCGAAAATAAGGCAAGAATCGATTTTTTCTGTGATAAAAATATTTCTTTTTTATTTGAAGACATACTACAAGATTACAACCAAATCATCCAAAACGATCAACCGATTAAAACCGGGTTTAGTGATCACCTAAAGCAAAGGCGCTTCTGGGAAATTGAAGGATTTTCTAAGGTGGCATGTGGCGGCACCCATGTTAAAAGCACCTCAGAAGTTGGCCTTATCACGCTTAAAAGAGTCAATATCGGGGGAGGTAAAGAGCGCATTGAAATTAAATTGCTCGATGCTAGCTTAGGATTAGATTAAGGTTTATGATGAACTTAAATCCTTCAACACACCTATAGCTAATGTGGGCTAAGGTGCACATTAATTTTAATAATATTTCAATAACTTAAAATAAATTCCTTTTCCTTGGCTTGACGGTTATGAGCTAGACAAATGAGGAAAGTTAATGCTTTTCACCCATAACCTGGCAGATCGATTTTCACCTGGCTTCCCCATGTTAATCGCAATGCATTCACAATGGCAAAAATATCAATGACCTCTTGAAGGATAGCACCTGAGACAGGATTGATATATCCCAAAGCAGCAACACTCATACCAATGATACTAAGAACCATCCCGCCAACCGCGCTTTGTAGGGCAATTTTTCGCGTATTCATACTCAAGTGGAATAATTCATCCACTTTATTTAACGTGTTTTCCATGATGACCGCTCCTGCCGCTTCTGCGGTTACATGGCTATATTGTCCGAAAGCAATGCCAACCGTTGCGGCAGTTAACGCTGGGGCGTCGTTTATCCCATCCCCCATATAGAGCGTGGGCGCATTTTGAGTTTGGTTTCGTACAATCTCTAGTTTCTGTTCAGGGCTTTGCGATGCATAGATTTCAGTTAAATCAAGCAATTCACCTAAATAACGTACTTCTGACTCTCGATCGCCGGATACGATCATGATTTTCTTAAACTGATGAAACGGTGCTAAGTGGTGGATAAATGACTGACTTTCAGCGCGGGGTGCGTCATGAAAAAGCAATATTCCCGCAAATTGATTATCAATTAATACGAGACACTCTAATCCTGAAGCAGACGGTGGAATAAGATTGGCATTATCGGGATTCTTGGCCAAATATTTTTTCCGACTGGTAATTTGGATAAGATGGTCATTAATGACGCCAGACAACCCTTGGCCAGGCTTTTCTGACACTTCCGTTGCCTGTAATAGCGAGATGGCACGCTCTTTTGCCGCATTAAGGACGGCATTGGATAAAGGATGTTTTGAATAGCGTTCTAAACTTGCAGCAAATTGAATGACTTGTTCAGGGGTATATTGCTCATTGGTCATAACTTGGGTTAATGTTGGCTGTCCATAAGTTAGTGTGCCTGTCTTATCAAAAATAGCCGTTTCACAGGTGGGTAATCGCTCTAACACCGTCGGATCTTTAATAATGATTGCCCGCTTAGCAGCCATTGAAACAGCGCTTATGATGGTTATGGGAATAGCAATGAGCAACGGACAGGGTGTTGCAATCACCAAAACAGCTAAAAAGCGGATTGCATCATTGGATACATACCAAGCCAGCAAAGCAAACAGCAATGCCACTGGCGCAAAAATTGCGCCTATTTGATCCCCCAATCGACGTATGGTTGGCTTTTTTTGTTCTGCCTCTTTCAACACGTTAACAATCGAAGCATAGCGAGAATCGGAAGGTAATTTTAACGTTTTAACAACCAACAATGATTCCCCATTGATTGCTCCTGATAACACGGACACGCCAGGCGCTTTTGATATTTGATACGGTTCCCCAGTCAGATAGGATTCATCCATTGAGCCATACCCTTCTACCACCTCACCATCGACAGGGCACGTTTCATGGGGGTAGATGACAACCTCATCACCAATTTGTACCGATTCTAATGGGATATCTGTTATAACGGCATTTAGACGGTGATGAACAATGGATGGCATACGTGAAAGCAGAGCACGCAAAACGGATGATGCTTTGCGATGAGCATAGTATTCCAGCGCTTGGCCACTGGCTAACATTAATATTATCAGATTGGCCGCCAGATATTCCTGCAAGATGACACCCGTCATCAACGCTAATGCTGCCAATGAATCAGCACCCAAATCCCCTCTTATTAAATTAATCACAATTTGAAAAAATAAAGGGACGCCACCTAACCCAATTATCACAATCAATGGCAGGTTTGCATGTGAAGAACCAACGACACTCATCACAAGCGATATTGAAATCGCTATCACTGAACAAACAACAATACCAAGTTGCCATTTTGTTTTAATGATAGTTTGATACTTATCCATGAACTGTCTTTCCTATCCTCTAGGCAGGCACCATGCCAATAACACGTGCAGGGGCCTCCGTAGCTTGGCTGATTTTAAGGGGTAATGCGAGTAGCCAACTGCCTGTTGCAGGGAGTTTGTTGGCGTTGGCAACATTTTCAATGAGATATTTTCCATTAGATAAAAGCAACTGATGAACTGGAAAGCCCGAAGTTGGTGTATCGGGGGAAAGTGTGTCGATGCCTAGACCCGCAATATCACGATCCAGTAACAACTGAGCTGCTTCTTGACTTACAGAGGGAAATTGAAGATTGTTGCGGTATCGCTGGGGATTTTGCCAAAATATTTCCCACCCAGTAAAAATAATTACTACACTATTTTGTCCAATTTTGCCATGCTCTTTTTCAAATGAACGAATATCATCCTCCATAACAAGGTAATGTTCATGGGATTTAGAACTCACATCGATCATAGTGGCGGTCGCTAATAAATGGTTGTGTGTAATGCTCAACTTTTCAATGGTTTCGCCCTTCGCATAACAATGCGCAGGCGCATCAACATGCGTGCCGATCCCTGCTGGCAATGACAGATGTTGAACTTTAAATTTGACCTCCGTCGAACATTCGTCATAGTTTAACGTCGAAGTAATATCAAAACCGCACCCTAAATCCCAACATGGCGTCTTAGCATCCAGCGTGTGGGTTAGATCGATTATCGTAAAAGGGAATGTCATATTTAGTTCATCACTTAAGAATTACCAACCATTCCTAGCATACAAAAAAAGTCGACAAAAAGGTACTGAGCAGATTCTCGGATACTACTACATCAATTTAGAATGTAGGGTAGATGTCAGATTTAACGCAAAACTTATATAATTTTTCTAACATTGTTTTATTTATGTGCATTCTATTGTACAATTGCAAATCATTTGAATTATTTTTAACACGCTTTGTCATGCATAAAATCATTGTGATAGAAGAAGGTGAAGAAATAGTGCTCTTAGACACCGATAATATCCAAATGTGTTACGCTACCGCCTATTTTGAAAATCTTTCCTACTATAAAAAGTTAGACGAAGCGCTAGCATTACTTAACTCAATTAATGAAAAAGAGAATTGGAAACCAGCCTTGCTATCCAAACTCCTGCAGAAGAAAAAAATAGAATCGGAAGATATGTCTCTCGCCTTATTGTCTAAAAGTTTATTTCAATTTAGCCATCCCAATAAAACCTATTCAGGCATGCTACCCGATATGACTGGGTTAAGTTGCTATCGAGTCGGCGCGGACGCGGGTGCTGGATTTAAAGCAGGTGACTTGGATATATTGGGAACAGAAGGCATTCTTGAATGTGTGGGTGTATTGGTTGAAACAAGTGATGTTTATGGCCAAGATTGTTATTATCTGGCGCATGTTTTCAGTGGCCGAAAAACCGAATTATCCGTTCAGGAGGAATTGGATAGAATTTTTCACGACATTAAAAAATTAACCGAAAAAAATTTATCTTGGTCAGACTTAAAACATCAAGTGACCTTGGTTAGCTGTGGTAGTTTTGAGGAAAAACCAAGTGATTGTTGTAAACAACTATTCAAACTTTTATTGAAGCAAAAGGTTAAACCGAACGTCTTATTTGGCAACAGTGTCGCATTTAATTTAACCGGGATAGGGGATTTAATCATTCTCAACCCTGATGGAAGTTTAGTTCAAGGCAACCAAGCTAAAATCCCTAGGGTTGGGCATGGCACCTATTCACCTGTCGATATTCTAAACTATCGATCGAGCAATAAACCCAGCGCCACCCTTGATGAGCAGATTAAGACTGCCATTGATCAAGACGAATATCCCTACGAAAAGAGCTCCTCAGTATTTAAGCAGATATTTTAAAGAGGGTTTGTTCAGCCTAAATTCATAGCTACCCTGTCTTCTTGAATGAGATCCGCATCCAATTTAACACAATGGGTACTCGTTTCAAGCATGCAAATCCCCAAGGCGAAAGCAGCGGCAACGATTGGCCATGATAACCCAGCACAACCGGCTGTGAAAACCATGAAACCCAGAAGGACATACAAAGACACTTCTTTTTGGGATTCAATTTGATTGAACTGTTCGGTTGTCAAGATCGTGCTTTTACCTTTTAATATGGCATGCAACTCAACTGCAATCGTATTCTCGACATCTTTATGTTCAATGCTAATACGATCATTGGGAACAAATTGATTCAGTAGTAATGTCGATAACTTAAACATCAAAGCCGCTGAACCAACGAGTATCAACATCGGCCCGCCCCAAACTAGCGCAGCTGTCAATGACGCCAAAATCGTAGCCTTCAAGGTAAACTCCACCGATTTTTTTAAATAATAAAAGCGCGTGACATTGGTTGGAATGTAAACTTCATCCAAGGGTACAGTTAATGAGGGACAATATGAGTGATTAAAAAAAAATCGCATGGGGCTGTGATCTTATAAATGATGGGGCGATTTTAATCCATAGTGCACTAATATGCAATATACTTGGACAAAGCTTGACACATGGCTTGGGGTTTGGCAAAATTCGCCAAACGTTAATGGAGTATTTAAATGCCACTCAATCCTAACCAATTACCCGTTTCGGCTATTAGCCATTTTGTTGCTAATCCACCTAATAATTTGAATGATAAGCAAAGGCACCATTTGATCACCGAAACAAATGCCATGCGAAAATTATATAATAAACAAGTCACCACCTATAATGAACACTTATTAAGTAACCAAATCATGGTGAAAGCCTGTGTCACCGCTACCCTGGGTATTGGCCTATTTTTTGCAGCACCTGCCACCTTATTGCTTGGTGGAGCTGTTGCTTTAGCCCTTGGCTCTGGCATCTATAGCTATTTGCCCTTCCCAGAAGCCACGATTAACTCCCAAGCAATATCTGCTAGGGTAGCTGATGATGCCGAACCGAATGCATCAACAACATTTGTAACTAATTGGTTATTCAAAATGAAAGATCATGATTTAACCGATGAGCAAAGTCGGCTATATCATAATATGTATCGCATTGGAGTTGGTTTAATTGTTGGCTTTGCGGCGTTTACCGCCATCGTATCCGGTGCTGGAATATCACTCACCATTGCAGCTGCCTTGTTTGCTCTCTCGTTGGCATATATTGTCCAACCCAAGTCAACATTATATGATGAGACAGCAGAGCCGGCTCATGTCCGAGTATAATACGCTGAGTAGGTAACCAATTTCTAATTTAGACACGAGCTATGATTTTTTTTTGTTAAACAACATAAAGCGTCATAGCCTGCGTCTGCCTCGATATAAAGATCATTGATTTTTCCAATAAAAGCGCGTATTTTACTCAACTTGTTTTTAGAGAGTTAGTAAGGATTGGTATGCCCCCGAAAAAAAAATCGCCCTCCCAATCAGGCACCTATATTGCTTCGAGTGGAAGTGAAAATCCAGACATCATTCAACGAGATTCCCCTCCTACGCCTCCTTCTTCTGGTCGAGACAGCACTCCAAAAGAATTACATCAATCGAGTTCAAGCTCTTCCGAGGGTCCTAAAAAACACAAAAAAAAGAAAGGAAGGATATTAGAAGAATCACCGTCATCGGAAGAATCTGACACAAGCATCAACATTGCCCCGAAGGAAATAGAGGAAAGGATAGGGAGTGATGAAAAAGGTAATGAGTCTGAAGAGGATGCTATCTCTTCCAGCAAATGCTCCTGCGCATCTTTTTTCTGTTGTTGTATCTCTCGAAGTAGCAAGAAAAAATCAGAGAAATATTTTCGAACCCACGAAGAAGAAGGACAATATCGAAGGAACTGTGTACGAGAAGATAGATTTAACACGATGTCGTCAGCTGTCGGTATTGTTCCTGTGAACGGGACCGGATGGTTATTTGACAATGCGCTACTGCCAAATGACAGCAACGCTGTTCCCGTGTTTGCCTTTCTTAATCTCTTACGAAGTATCGTCGCCATTGGCGTTAATATGTACTTTAGGCGCGGACAAGGCGAGCATTCGCGTGGTAGCAGCTGGTCTGTGTTTACCAATTCAATCATTTCCATTCTCTCGCTCTTATTATTAGCATTCAGCTTAGCCGAAGTCGGTGTTGAGGAAAGACATGACAATCAGGATACATTAATTCTATTCTTCACCATCGCAATTAACTGCTTAGGGGCAGGTATCTTTTTTATGCAAACAGGTGAACTCGGTTATCACTCTTATAACCAAGTCACCAAAAAGCCCCAAGACATTCCTGATGAAGAACAAGGATTGACACGCCCCTCACCTAAAAATTAATGAGCGCCTATTTCAATGATAATTGTCGTGCCAAGGCGCGACCCTGAGGGATAGACACTCTTTTTGAAAACTTAGACTTATCTCAAAACGCCGACGTACCGCGGCTTGTCCGCGGTATCCAGAGATCCCTGTATGCACTAAATAAAAACATATTGGTCAAAAACCCTGGATCCCGCGGACAAGCCGCGGGACGTCGGGTTAAACATTATGCCAATACATTATACGAATACTATGTTTTAAAAAAAGTGTCTATCCCTCAGGGCTCGGCCTACCTGGCTATTCTTTTTTCTCTTGTTTATCAAGGCATTATCCGTGTGCTTGTAAAAAAAACCGACTATACTATCTATCACAGGACTTACGAAAAACCCCAAGGTCGAGGCAAAAAATATTTTTAATGAGGGAGTTTAGATCAACTAAATGACCGAATTAAAAATATTTTTTAACGAAGAGATTGGGAGTTTTTCGTAAGTCCTGTATCAATTACTCCAATTCAAAGGATATAGACATGACCGTAACGACTGGTTTATCCGGAAATGAAATTTATTGTTTAGCAGAAAAAGGGTATGAGCCGGGTAATATTGTCGTGGGTAACAGTGTTCATTCACTTGGCATCATAGGTAGCATTGGCTCGGGTATGAAAGCCATGTTGGGGGGTGAAATCAAGCAAGTGACTACCCTCATTGAAGAAGGACGTGAAACAGCCTACCGCAGAATGCTTCAAGAGGCGAAAGAGCAGGGCGCAACGGGTATCACAGGCGTCACCAGTGAGTTGGTGTTTCATGGTTCAAATATCGAATTTTTGTCCATTGGCTCTGCCATTCATGCCGCCGGAAACGCCAGCAAAGATAAGTTTTCGACCAGCGATAATGGGCAACAGTTATATGCTCAACTGGATGTCGGATTCAGACCTATCTGCTTCTCATTTGGTAATTCGGCTTATTCAATGGGAGTTGGTCGCGGATTGATAGGTGGCATTAAAAGCCTTGCCCGAGGCGAAATCAAGGAATATTCGTCCATATTTAATACGACAAGACATTTGGCATTAACCCGCATTGTTAACCACGCCGCGCAATATAAAGCAAATGCGGTTCTTGGGATTACCACGACTATTATCCCTTTTGGTGGGCTAAATGAAATGTTGATGATCGGTACCGCTTCACACCATCCTGGCCTGCCCGCCGAGTTCACCGAAATGCCTGCCACCAGCAACTTAACCAATATCGAATTATGGAATATGGCTAAACTGGGTTATATGCCCCAACGATTATTACTGGGAACATCGGTTTATGCACTAGGGGTGGTTGGAGGCATAACGTCTCTGATTAAGTCATTCAAACGAGGCGAAATCAATGAGTTAACACGGTTGATTTATGAAGCCCGCGAAAATGCCTTAAACATCATCAACACGGAAGCAAATGCCATTGGCGCTGATGATATCGTTGGCGTCAAAACATATGTGTATGATTTAGGCAATGGTCTCATTGAATTTCTCGCTATCGGCACCGCGGTTAAACGGACATCCGTACTCAAAACACAATCAGAGCAAATACTGCCCCAAGCCATTATCGCCAATAAAGATACCTATTTTGACACCAATCGAGCTGGGGATTTGAAAGTCAACGTCAATACGGGTTCAAAACCAATTAACAGCGGAAGTTTTTTGCTCATGATTATTATCGCACTAATTATATTCAGCCATATTTTTGTGCGCTTTTTTACCTAATCAATCAAGGGCAGCTATTTCTAAGCAGCTTTTTGCTTTCATATAGGTATGCGGCTAACCCGCAAGATATTGCCAATTTACTGTGCTTCAATCTGTTCGACAGTTTTTATATCATATTGAGGAGCAGGCTTATACTCAAATTGGCACTGAGCATCAGTTGAGGTAACCACCAATTCATCGCGATCGTCCACTACCGTGATGGGGCCTTTATAATACTTATCCATGCCTTTAATAAAATTATCCTTCGCCGCTTTGCTTGTAGGAATAGCAGGAACTAGATGAGTGAGAATGAGATTCTTAACCGCTGCCGCTTGTGCCATCTTCGCTAATGCCAACGTATCGGAGTGGTATTGCGCTATTTGGTCATAAAATTTTTTCGATAATTTTGGATTGGGTTGTGAAGGAAAAGTCTGTTGAATGAGTTGACCATAATAGTGACTGAATGCTTCGTTTATCAAAATATCTGCATTTTCTGCCACCGTTTTTAAATTATGCATGATTTTTGTATCACCACTGATGACGATTTTGCAAGATTTATAATGAATCACATAACCCAATGCTGGATAGGCAGGGTTGTGGTTCACTCGGAAGGGGGTTAATTTTAAATTCGTTGTTTTTAAAATAGGTTCCCCTTCGCCCTCATAGGGAGCTGTCACCAAAACGGGGGTAATTTTATTCGTATTTAATGGTACGTAGCCTTCTCGACTGGTTGCTCGGTATAACGCATCCAATGAATATAGTTTATTCAAAGCATCTGCAATGTCTGTAACCCCTGCAGGGCCATATAACATTAGGGATGAATTCTTGCGCGCCGGCCAAGCGACATTATTCAAATACCCTATCCCCGCCATATGGTCTGAATGCCAGTGGGTCACAAATATCTTATTCATTGCCCCAAGAGGCAGCCCAAGTGCCCCCAAGTTTTGCGAACCCCCTTCCCCAACATCAATCATGAACATTTGCTTGTCACCAACAACCGCAAAGCAGGCCGGCTTTCTAACCGATTGCATTGCAATTTCAGGATCGCCTGTCCCACAAAAATACAGATGCAGCTTACCATCGTGCAGCAAATTTTGGGGCGCCTTTTGCTGCCGATAAACATGAATGTCTGCAAATGCGACTTGGCTTGCTAGTGTCAACATCAAGCAATATATATTGATTATTTTCATACTGTTACACTGAAATTAGTTTAGGAATCTTTATCCCCTTGTTTCTTAAGGGTAGAGGCCACCTTGAATATGGTGGGCCGTATAGGGATCGAACCTATGACCAAAAGATTAAGAGTCTCCTGCTCTACCAGCTGAGCTAACGGCCCTACCCTATTGAATAATAGCACAATTTATAGGAAGTAAAATTGACTTTGTCGTTACCAATGCCTAGGGCATCTCTGCCCATTAAATGCCTTTAAATCCTATCAAACGTTCCTCTTCCAGGTTTGCAGCTTTGATATTGTCATACAGACCAACTGCTATACCAACTAAAATCACGACTCCACCAATTATCTGAGCACTGTTGGGGATCTCACCCACAATCAGGTAAGCAAAGATAACACCGGCTATGGGATAAAAAGCATTGCCAATGGCAATGCTTTGCGGGTTAACATGCTCGATTGCCTGAGAAAAAGTAAAAATCGCCATTGCAAAAATAACACCGCCGTAAAAGAGCATCCATTCCCAGAGAAAGGGAGAAAACAGATCAGCAAAATGGGTTAAGCCAAAAAGATAGGTTGCAACCACAAAGAAAAATAGTGCGCCAACACAGGTTCTAAAAATGGAATAAATCGGTTTGGGAATATTGCTGATGTATCTATTGGTCAATATATCTCCCATGATTGTAAATAACGCACCAAGCAATGCGAAAATCAGTCCAATTTTAGGTGCCGTGGCGACAAGATGACCTAGCCAACCCTCACCAACGTTGGCTTTGGCCATTTTCATTGCCATGGGCATTGAGTCTGGTAGGTTTAAGTAAAAAGTGAGCGACACCCCCATTGCCGCAATAAGCACGCCTAGCAGTGTCAAACGGGAAGGTTTTTCGTTTAAAAATAAGTAGCCTAATACCAATGCCCAAACAATTTCTGTGGTTGATATAAGCACCACATTAATCACCGCTGTGGTCAAAATAGCCAATAAATAAAAAATAGGTCCTAAAATAGTGGCGAAAATGGTAACAAGCGACAGAGAGCCCCACTCCTTCGCTTGGATCGCCCAAATACTATCAACACTTAGCTGTTTTCGATAACCAATGATAAAAACGATACCGGCAATGATATTGCCAGCAAATAAGACATTACAGAATGAAATAGGATTATGCCCATGAATCGGATAATTGACGCCAAGCTGCCCCAACTTGCCAATTATAGAATCAAGGGAAGCAAACAACAAAATAGAGACCCACAAATAAATGAGCCCTCGTGTTTTAATGTTCATGGCAATCAACTGATTGTTTTTAATGGTTTAATATATAGCAGATAGAACGCAACCTGCAAGTCGACATGGATGAATTGACATCTGAGAGCTGAATTATTGTCTATAATATGTACATATTGATTGATGTGTTAATGCACCTCCAGTTTTCAATCATAGTCAGAAGGAAGCGATGATGATCGAGTTACTTAATTTATTAGTTATCATAGTAGCAGCGGGCGTAATAACCTGGCTTGTGAATGCGTTTATTCCGATGCCAGGCATGTTTCATATGCTGTTTAATATTGTTGTGTTGGTCGTGGTGGTTATTTATGTATTACAGTTCTTCTCGATCATAAACCCCATTTTGCCTGCTATTACAATTTTCCGCTAGGGCGTTGATAAGCTGCCTTTTCCTGTTATGAACTGGTAGCAACCATTTATTCAGGCTGCCTATTAGGTGATAATAATCCGTGGCACGGCTGATTGACAGTTGTTGGCAAACTTTCTACTATGGTGAATTGGGTGATTGCGCTTAGCTTTTGAAGGGTATTGATTCCCGGATTACGGCTGCGCCTAATCCGGGCTGCGATGATTTAATGGGTAATCGAATACAAACAGTGTGCCCTTAACGAAGCTCTGTCATTTTTGTCGATTTAACACCTTGGCCAACAGAAAAATAACATGCTTAAACTCGTAGAATTGATGATTAGCTTTGGCAAAATTGGTTTCACCGCGCTGGGCGGCGGTAATTCTATGCTGAAGTTAATTGAGTATGAAGCGGTCGTTTCACGCCAATGGGTTGGTCAGGAAGAATTTGTTGGCATGGTGGGGTCGACGTTTTTATTCCCGGGTCTTACTGCTGTAAAGTTGTCCGCCTTGATTGGCTACCAAGTTGCCGGCCTATTGGGATTAATCATCGCCGTTATTTGTTTGAATCTTCCTGGTCTATTGATGGCTTTGGTCGGTTATAGCTACCTTTCTCAAGCCAATACCCCCATCACTCGCAAAGCAATCATTGCCGTTCAATACGGTGCGCTTGCCATGCTAGCTGCCGCCTCGTATTCCATAGGTGAGAGCATCCTTAAACACAATTTTTCCTTGCCCCTTATCTGCCTGACAGCCTCATTTTTCATCCTCCTCGCCTTTTTTGACCTATCGCCCTTTTGGGGATTAATCGGGTTTATCATCATTGCGTATTTTTTGGTTTTATAAACGTCAATCCTTTGTAAATCCGCATTTTTTTCAACGCTTAATATTAAATTAATATTAAAGGACTATAATTAAGCAAATAGTACCCTTTCCAAGGAAAATCATGCCTACATTAATTAAAGAACAGGTTGATATCTATCAACTACCCAAAGTCGATGACACCTATAGCAAAGACAATTCTGAAGTCACCATTGGTGATTTGCATGGCAATGCCATGAAATTAATGTTTATGCTGGTGAAACATGGTGCGGTTAAGGGAATAAGCAATGGTGATTATCAAAAGCTTGTCGAGATATACTCAAAATCATACGATAAGCTAACTCAACAAGACCTAAAAGAATTTAACCAACTATTAGACAAACTAACCTTCAACCCAGCGATTGGCATTCGTTTAATTGGTGATGAATTAGCCGACCGCGGGTCAAATGACTATTTTACCTTAAAGATTCTGCAAAAGCTCCGACAAAATAATGTCCCTGTCGAGATTACTATCTCCAATCATAGTGTCGAGTTCGTGGAGGCATGTGAAAAATTCAAAGAAAATAAACACCTTAAACCACCCATGCTACAATATGGCCATGCCAGCTCATTATACGATTTACAAGCGCTCATTGAAAAGAAATTGGTCTCAAGTGAGGAAATTCTCGCTATTGCCGACACGGTCTATACTCCTACCCTAAAAGCAATCAGCTATTCACTCAGTGAAGATAACAGTGAAATAACTATCTATAGTCACGCAGGGATAGGCTTAAACAATATCAAGCGTTTGGCTGTAAAGCTCGGCGTTGACTATCAAGATGACTCTGCTCAAGCGATTGCCAAAACGATTGATCAAATCAATGACGTGGTTAAGAAGCATGTCGCTAAGAAGTCCTTACATACCTTGTATACCCATGAAGGCATGTGGGCAGGCTATGAAGGTTATGTTCCTGAAACAGACCCCTTGGCTTTCATTATTTGGAACAGGGATTACAGCAAGCTATCGCGCCCAAAAGAGCACCATGGCTATCGAATTAATTATGTCCACGGACATGATAGCGGTGACCTCACCAAAGATAACATCTATAATTTAGATGGAAATTTGGGTAAGACATTAACGTTTAATCAAGGCGAATACACCGCTCTCTATTCCCCCCATAATACCATTTCGCTTGCGGCTGAGCCTGAAAAAACAGATTCTAAAAGCTTGACGCTTGATACCAAAACCCAAGCAACATTATCGTCTGATGAGATGCCGCCAGTAGAATTATCTCATAGTCAAAAAGATCCGACTGTTATCAATTTAGAGGATATGCAACGTATTTTCGTAGCAAACCTTGACCTGATTGATGCTAAACGAAAAGAATTTTTAGCTAGAGGGGAACAGGATGCCTTTCAGGCTGCAGATAAATTATACGATACTGTCAAATGGCAATATGATAATTTAACTAAACTAAAAGACAAAACCCCACAGGACATAGAACAATTCAAGAAAAATTGCCAAACGGCCATCAATGATGCCCGCCCCGTATTAGAAAAACACCGCGGATGGAAACAAATTCTTGGTCACCTGGCCCTAGCAGTTATTGGATTAGGTGTCTTTTATGCGATTGGTTTGGCCGCTTATAAAATTTCTGGCGCGCAGTTTTCCATTTTTAAGACTGACTCGCATAAAAAATTGGATGCGCTTGAAGAATCGCTTAACAACATGACAAAACCATCTAATTCTCAATAATCGTCTCTTATAGCACTTAGACATGCTTTTGCATGTCTAAGTCTTTTCCCTTTAAGCATCAATAATCAAGCCAAACGGCTAAGCCAATGGCTAATATAATTCGATACACCACAAACGGCCAAAAACCGATGCGCTCGATAAAACGAAGAAATAATGCAATACAGCCATAAGCACTTAGCATTGAAATGACGATGGCCATGCCTAATTGAATCCAATCAACAGGCAGGGTCTGTTGGGCTAATTTTAACCCTTCATAACCTGAGGCTAACAGAATAATTGGAATTGCCAATAAGAAGGAAAATCGGCTAGCTTGTTGGCGAGAAAGTCCTCCTAATAAACCGGTGGTCATCGTGATTCCCGACCTTGAAGTACCTGGAATTAGGGCTAAAATTTGCGATAACCCGATGACAAACATCATGCTCAAGGTTAGCGTCTTTTTTTGCGGTAAACGCGAATCATACCAATCAGCCAAACCAAGCAATAATCCGAACAATAACGTTGTGGCGATGATAACCGGTGGGGAGCGTAGATAAGTGCTAATAAAATCACTATATATAAATCCAACCAAGGCACATGGGATCGTGGCAACTAAAATACCATAAGCCAAACGGCTATGATCGTTTGACTTAAACAGCCCTTGTATAAGCGGCCCTATCTCCTTACGAAAATACAAAAGCACCGCAAATAACGTCCCAAAATGAACAGCCACATCAAATGCCAATCCTTGATCAGGCCAATGCAAAATTTGGCTAGTTAAGATCAAATGAGCAGAACTAGAAATAGGCAAAAATTCCGTAACACCTTGGACAAGCGCAAGAATAATGGTTTGACAGTCATTCATCGTGTTGGCAAAAAAAATTAACCTGTATCCATTACACACAAAATTGTCCCAAAAGCCAACCCCTTACCTTTAAAATTTAACTTATGCGCATAAGGTCTTTTCCTATTGCTAAAAACCTGCAACAATTAACCACTTGATGATAAAGCCAATCACTAAGCAACTGTCGCTTAGCATCAGCATGGAGCTAAATATGAATAAAAAATTATCAATTATTACCGCCGTACTTGGCATAACCGCCCTTCTGGGGGTTGTCGCCATTATTGGTCAAGCTCACTTACGCGATAATAAGGCGCTCGATAAAATTTCGTTAGATGCCAAAGCGGCTAAATTTGTTAAGAAAAATCCGGTTAAAGCGATGATCTATGGACTCTGGGTGAACGGGCAGCCAGTCAGTATCAACGCACTGGGTGAATCGATGACACAAGTGCCAGCCAATACCAAAATGCATGTCAGAATTGGCGGGATAACCGAACCCATGTTAACGACGTTGTTGATGCAATTAGTCGACAATAAACAAGTGGCTTTGGATGATTCGATTGCCAAGTGGTTTCCTAATTTACCCAATGCCAACCAAGTCACGTTGCATATGTTAGCTAATGGTACCAGCGGTTACCCCGATTATGTGTATAACGAAACGTTTATGGATAAAGAACTCTCAGAACCATTTAAACATTGGACATCGAATGAATTAATAGACTATGCCATGGAAAAAGAGCCGCTATTTGAACCGGGTTCTAATCAACATTATTCGCATACAGATTATGTCTTATTAGGTGAAATTATCAGTCAAATTCAAAAACAACCGATTGCTCAAATCTTTGAAGAAATGATTTTTCGAAAATCGGAGATGCACAACACGGCATTTAATTTAACCCCCGAAATCCCTTCACCTGTTTTACATGCCTTTAGTCAAGACCGCAAAATCTATGAAGATTCGACATTTTGGGATCCTTCTTGGACGTCAACTTCCGGCGCAATCACCTCCACCATTGGCGATCTGGGTAAATGGGGCCAAGACTTTATGGAAGGTGATTTTTTGACCCCCGCGGCAAACGCACAATTAAGAGCACCCGATACTGTCGGTAAAGGAAACAATAAGCCTGACTTATATTTTGCCATGGGGTTTGGCGTTGCCAATCATTGGCTTATTCAAAACCCAAGTTTTGGTGGTTATAGCGGAATTTTTGCCATTCTACCTGAAAAGCAAATTGTATTTGTGGCATTCAACACACAACAAGAGTCCGATAAAGACGATGTCAACTACAGTCAAGTCTTTTGGCAACAAATTGCTTCGAATTTAGCCCCGGAATACCCGCTACCAACAATGGAGTGATATTGAACAAGCGCTGGGGGGTAATTAGTTGCGTTAAGCTTGCCATCTGGAAAAAGCTCGTAGTAAGGCTGAGCCGATAGTGCCCGTGCCCGAATTTTAATGGGCACAGTTCTCTATTTTTCGGTGGACTGCTTTAATATCTAAGTTTATCTTTTAATTCTTTAAAACCGGGCACGGGCTCGGACACGGGCACGTATAAGTTCTTTGTGTTCTGCAGTTACAAAGTGAGAGAATATGAAATCAAGATTCCTTAAGGTTTCCTTAAGGAATAGATGATAGAATATTGATCACTATGCACTACAATGGAGCGGAACAATGGGCAATACTCAAAATGAACCCTCCACGACGCCTGCCCCTGAAACACCCCAAACTAACCTTACCAGCATAGACACTATCCTATCTAAAAGTCGCTACGCCTTTGTCGATGAAGAAGCGAAGAAAATGAGTCAAGATATTCGCGAGTCTTTAGCCTATATCGATGAACATCCTTGGCGAACTTTTTTCTGGCATTTGGTGCCATTTTCATCCGCGTTTTGTCCCTATAATGATAAAATTTTCAAAATTCTGAGAGAATATATACGACTGGGGCTTGATGATATCGATGGTGAAAAAGTCGCTGAACGTTTTGATATGATTACTGAGTTAAACCAGTACTTACAATCATTGCATCTACAAGCAGACTCTGACCTGAAGGACAAAGTCGTCTGTGCGGCGTTTATGGATAAATTATATGAAGTCTATGACGTTTTAGTCAGCAATGGCTTAGAAGACACCCATCCAGGGCAAGCCAAAAAAATCAAAAAGCTACTACATCACCTCGCCGAAGACTATCAAATAGAAGATGGCAAGCGCATTATTAACTTACGAAAACTCTATCGAAAACTCAAAAAGCAATATGCTGAAGAAGATAATAGAACCGTTAATGAACGCTTAAAAGACTGGTGGTATGGAACGAAACCGGATCACTTTCCTCATGAGAAGTATGCCCATATCGAAGCCATGATAAATGGCGGGATGTATGCTCAGACCTATATGTTGGTTGATCACTTAGCGGAAAAAGATCTTACCGAAGAAGAGCGAGTTGCGATTGCAAACGAGCAACGTTCAACAATACCAAATGCTATCCTAAAGGCCAGAAGGAAATGGAAAAAGATCATCAGTTATGCCGCCTTCTTTTGTGCTTTTATCGTGGGTATTGGTGAAGGATTCGCAGCAGCCGTCATGTTTAGCTATATTCCTGTAATCCCAGCCTTACTGACCATTGGCGTTTGCGGATTTTTAGTGAATTACGTTCTCTTCCATGATTCTTGCGAGGAAACATTAAAAAAACTGTTTTTGCTCAAATTATTCAAAGATAAGAACGGTGACAGCGTTTCTTTGATCAAAAAAGCACTGATCATCGCATCACTAATCATCGCCATATCCGGTGCACTTTCAATCAGCTTTCTATCCTACTCAACAGCAAGTACTGCGATAGCAGCGGTCATGGCGGGCTTAGGAATTGCTGCCCCTCCAATTTTGATAATCAGTTTAGCGGGAATCATTGCTGGAGTAACGGCCATAGCACTCACCTGTGCATTTTTTGTGATTTTTGCCGATTTGATAGCAAATGAGCGCTATAAAGAAATCTGGCAATATTTTAAAGATATCTTTCTGATGCCTGGCTTTAAAACGGCCTCGTTTTCACAATGGGCACAACACTTGCTCAAAATTGCCGTTAATTTAGTCGTGCTGGTAGCGATGACTTCTGTTTTCGTAGTCGCTTGTATTGCCACAGCCGGCTTATATCACCAAAAAGCCTTGTTATTCTTACAGTCTACCTTAAAAGCAGGCAGTTCATTTAGCCAATGGTTTGCAGCTGTATTCATTGACGGAATTGCCGTTGGTATTAACTTTAATTACTTCAATGCGGTTTATTTAGCAAAATTTGCCGCATCCTTAAGCGATACAATACTCGAGGGAATCTATACTATCCCTAAAATCATAAAAGGCATTGTCAAAGCGATTTTTCATCCGATTCAAGCGAGCCAAGCATTCAAACACAGTTTTGATGCGAAGTCGGAAAGTATCCTGCGCTCGTTGGAGCGCCCCATCAGCTTCATGGATGGGTTAAGCTTAGCCTTTAAAAAGTATGGGTTATTGTTTTCAGCCTTTTGGAATAGCTTAGGACAAGCCATCGGTTTAGGGACTGACGACCAAAGCATCAAAATTTATCAAAATTTTACCGGTTCTAACATTGCTTCAGCAGCCTTATCCCTTTCCACCGCAGCGGGTGTCAACTCAGCAGCAGCAGGGATGGAATCGATTTTTGAAGAATGTGCTACAGGCGTTAAAGCAACCGAAGCCACGTTAACAGACACCAGTCGCAAAACAGCGATTGAGTGGTTAGACAAGGGGCAGGTTGTCAGCAACACCGGAGAAGTGAAAGCGTATACCTATGAGAATATACAGCAATATCAACAGCAACTTGCCATCGAGCGCGCCGCTGCACGAAGACAAGGTCTGCATGCTGCATTTCCCTGTCATAAAGGCAACTGTGTCAGTACTTTGTCAATGTTTAACAAAGCCAACCCACATGCCAAGACAACACCTTATGCCCCAGATATTGCAGCTGAGCAACACTACGGTGCTTAATATTAATCCTTAACATAACGCGTCCATATTAATTTATTTTGTCTTCTCCACCAGGGGTGATCTGATTGACGGAGCAGGGCCTAAGTAGGTCGTATGAGTCAGTTCTGAATTATATGGACTATAGGCCTGTTCGCTATTGTCACTTGTTTGAGTTGTTTGACAAGCAGAAAGCCCCACGACAGTGGCAATTAACAGCAAAATGATCTTCATGATACATCTCAACAACAAAAGGAACCAGCATTATAATTTTAGCACATTTAATGTGATGTATTGATGCTTGCCTTGGTACAAGATAACATCCTCTATACCGGACAAAAACTGATATCTAGTACGTGCCCGAGCCCGTGCCCATGCCCGTGCCCGAATTTTAATGGGCACAGTTCTCTATTTTTCGGTGGACTGCTTCAATATCTAAGTTTATCTTTTAATTCTTTAAAACCGGGCACGGGCTCGGGCTCGGGCTCGGGCACGTATTAGTTCTTTGCTTTTTGTCCGGTACAAAGGACAAAATCTTCGTACTGGACCATTTTTAAAATGGTCTGTGTACAGGAACGAAGTCGCTGATCATTTTTATCAAACACAGATTAGTTTTAATACATTATCTGCAACGATCTGATTTTATTCATAAAATGAATATCGCACTTTAATTAAACCTGAGTTACACTAATTGGATAACTTATCATTTATCATGATTAATGACCAATCCTGAAAGAAAAAAAACAATTGCGGGATTGTTGTTTATCCTGTGTGCGATCACTTGGATTTTAACCTTTTGGTATAAAGACAAACTACCGCCACCTAGCTTTTATGCTGGGCGGGATTTTTCTGCGCCAGTCCAGACACCGTCTGAAAATGAACCGTTTGAAATTAATACAAATGAACAACGATATTTAATTACTCCGCTATTTTTCTATGATTTGACCGGTGTGGTCGTATCGTTAAGCAATGCGGATGGATTTACCAATATCTGGCACCATCGACGTTGGAAAGATTTTATCAATGTCCGCGATCTCTGTGTCATTTGGGATCCGAATGTGACCAGTGGCATCTATCAAAACCTGGAATTCTCCAGCGACAGTTGGACCTGCTGGGTCACTTGGCCGGATAGGGAAACCTCCCATCGCTTTGATGCCTACGCTTTATCAAACAATCACCTTTTAACAACGGATTTAATCGTCAAAAAAGCATTGCTGTCGGCAAATATTGGCGATGTGGTCAGTGCTAAAGGCATGTTGGTCAATTATGAAAATCTATCGAATGGCATGAAAAGAAGCACCAGCACCACTCGAACCGATGGTGGTCAAGGTGCCTGTGAAACCATTTATTTAACCGATTTTCATGTGATTGCCAAGGCACACCCCACGCTTCGCATCCTGAATAAATTTTCGTTTTGGGGTATGTGGTTAACCTTATTAGAGTATTTTTATTTTGTCTTTACCATCCCCCATCGGGCTAGAGGAATTACGCCAAAATAAGTCAATGAAAATGATTCGTTTTATAATATGCCTGTTGGCTATTTTAATCATCCTCATGGTAGGCGGCTGTCAGAGCATTGGCTATCAAGGCCCCGTGTCTGATCACTTTGATGGCAAGCGCTTTCATTTCCCTGGAGAATCAGCAAAGCCCCAAAGCTTAGCCTATAATGCATACATTTTTTGGAAGGCTATTAGCCAAAATCCTTGGCCAAAACTCCTAGAAAACCCCAAACCATCCCCCAAAACTAATCACTTTCCCCAGGTTCGCTTCATTAATCATGAAACCATTTTAATTCAATCAGGTGAAACGACTATTTTAACCGATCCTATATATAGTTATCGCTCGAGCCCTCTGCCAATCATTGGCCCAGCAAGACATCGTTTGCCAGGGATGCACTTTAACGAATTACCGAAAATTGATATTGTTTTGATTTCACACAATCACTATGACCATTTAGATATACCAACATTAAAGCGATTGGAGTATCAATATCACCCGCTGTTTATTGTGCCGCTTGGAAATAAGCACCTTCTAAAGGCACACAAGATTCAAAATGTGGTCGAAATGGATTGGTGGCAACGCATTTCTCATCATCGTACCCAAATAACTATGTTGCCAGCACAACACAGCTCGCAGCGATTTGTATTCGACTCCAACCGCACTTTATGGGCATCCTATGGCATCGATTTCCCAGGGCATAAGTACTTTTTTGCGGGTGATACCGCTTATAATGTGCACTTCAAAGAAATCAAACGACGCTGGGGGAAACCCGATCTAGCCATGTTACCAATCGGTTCTTATGAACCAAGAAAGCTATTGCGGCATGAGCATTTAACGCCCGATGATGCCATGCTTGCTCATCGAGATCTAGGCGCCAAACGTTCTTTTGCCACCCATTGGCTCACCTTCCAATTAAGCAACGTTTACCCAGATGAAGTATTGCAAGCATTTGAATTAGCTCTGAAAAAACACCATATTCCCAGGCAGGAATTTGTTCTATTACAAAATGGGCAAACGATGCAACACTAAATCGATGCGTGCTCTAAATAATACGGACTTGCTGTTGTCGGAGCTTTTGCTTGATTTGTTCATACTTGGCTTTATCGAGAGGTCTCGTTGCGGCATCAATCAATGTGCATTCAAAGCCTTCTGAGACAGCATCTTGAATGGTGCAATACACACAAATATCAGCCGCTAGCCCCGCAAAATAGAGCGAGGTAACGCCTCTTGCCCGTAAGTAGCCGGCTAAGCCGGTGTTGTACTTGCGATGATTGTCGTAAAAACCGCTATAACTATCCACGCGCTTATCACTGCCTTTACGAATTATCGCTTCAATTGGATTTTGATTTAATTGGGGATGCAAAGCTGCTCCATGACTTCCTTGAATGCAATGGTCCGGCCACAAAATTTGCTCATATCCATCCAGCCTAATCACATCAAATGGCTTTTTACCTGGGTGGTTTGAGGCAAAACTTAAGTGATCGTGAGGGTGCCAATCTTGGGTGGCAACCACCAAATCAAATTGAGTCATTTCTTGATTAATGATGGGTACAATCGCATCACCATCGGGTACAGGTAATGCACCAGTCGGCATGAAATCATTTTGAACATCGACTAAAATTAACACCTTCATCGTTACGCTCTATGCTGCCTTGTCAGTTCATTACGCACATCGTTTAATTGCGTACTTAAACCGACTTTATAGATATGCGGATTATCAAATCGCTTATATTCATTTGGCAATTGACCTAACCTAATTTTACTATAGTCAGCTAAATCGGATATTGCTTTTGTTTTATCCACTTTTTGACCATTTTCCATCACTTTATGCAACAGCGGCTCTTTGGCATAATCGAGCACGTCCATCGATTTATCGCGGTCAAATGGATGATGCATGGTTTCAATAGTTGCCACCTCTTCCCCTTCGATAGCCACCACATCCGCACCAATGAATTGTCCTTTCTTATCCAGTAGACGATACACTTGTTTTCTATCTGGCAACGTCACTTTTTTTAAACTATCGGATAACTTGATTCGGGGTTTAGCATTCGCATAAGCTAATTTATAAACGCCATCCAAGGCAGAGTCGGGATCACCAATAACAAGCTTGGTGCCCACACCAAAGATATCAATGGGTGCTTGTTGTTCTATCAGGCTTTTGATGACATATTCATCTAATTGATTGGATGCAGCAATTTGAACATGTGCCAACCCCGCTTCATCAAGCATTCGTCTAGCCTGCTTCGACAAATACGCCAGATCCCCGCTATCCAAACGAATACCCTTCAATTGGTGCCCCTGGGCCATCATTTCTTTTGCCACTTGAATCGCATGAGGAATACCCGATTCAAGGGTGTTATACGTATCGACTAACAGCACACAATTTTCCGGCCAGATTTCGGCAAATTCTCGAAAAGCCGTCAACTCATCGTCATAACTTTGTACAAAAGAATGGGCCATGGTGCCAGATACTGGTACCTGATAATCCTTTCCCACACAAACATTGCTGCTCCCATTAAAACCGCCAACCATGGCTGCTCGGGAAGCAAAATACCCACCAGGTCCTTGGGCACGACGTAAACCAAAATCAATCAATTGCCGATCACCAGACACCAATCGAATACGGCTAGCTTTGGTGGCAATCAAACTTTGAAAATTAAGAATATTTAACAGCATGGTCTCAAGCAATTGTGCTTCGAGCATGGTTGCTTCTACGCGTAATAGGGGCATCGTTGGGAATACCACTTCCCCTTCTCTGCAGGAATAGATGTGGCCTTGAAAACGAAATTGGGATAAATAATCCAGATAATCGGGATGAAATCCAATCGTTTTTAAATAGGCAATATCGTCATTAGTAAATCGCCAGTTTTCAATGATAGCAAGTAAATCCGCTAAACCGGCAAATACCACATAGCCGCCACTAAAGGGCAATTTTCGAAAAAAATAATCAAAAATGGCGGGCTGTTGATGATTGCCTCGCAAAAAATAGGCTTGGCCCATGGTTAATTGATATTGGTCGGTATAGGTGCCTGTGAATGCAATCATGCAACTTCCTTTTCAACGAAATTAGGCATTGTACGTCTTTTTGCGTACCAATGTCACCTCGGAAAAGTCCGTGTTGCAGTGCAAGTTTGACTTAAGCTCGAACGTGACCGTTGGCATTTGCGTTAGGCTCTTAGCATAACCAAATCAATAGATCGTCGCACTGAGTGGATTTGTAGGCTCTGGCGTCACATTTTGCTCCAACTTAGCCGTAACCTGGCGTATTTTATCCGATAATTGGTTTAGCAGCTGGGATCCATCCCCTTGGCTGACATCATATCGGTGCCAAACATACCGTGTTGGTCGATCATTGTATTTTTTTGGTTCAAGAACATTATCGTTGGTTAGCGGTTGGATAGCATTGGACTTAAACCAATGCTCAGCGTTTTCTTTGCAAGATTTTAACGTCGCCAGCGGCACTGCTTCCCATTGATTACTGCTCGATTGATACTGCTTAACAAACAAGATAATCATTGCATCTTGGTCAAATTCCATTTGTATAAGCTGATCATCCGCTGCGTCTAAATCAAGTAATAATCGATTATATTGTTCTACTAAAAGCTTAATCTCTGGCGTTTGAAGAGCACGGGCTTTCACTAATTCATGCGCTGTTAGTTTATTATCCTTCACTGGATTTACTTGCTGTAATTTGATGAAGGCATTTCTATCTCGCTCCTTATCCTTAATCAACTGTTCTGCCAGTCCTCTGAATAAAGGGTTATCCTCCAGAAAATGCTTTAGTGGCTCCTCATTACTCAACAAATGCTGCTCAATGCAATTCAAAAGCAAAACTGCAGTCGGTTGGGTTACACTATGGCCTGCTTGAGGGCCCATGACCCAGCGATAAAATCGTGAAAACAGGGTAAATGGGTGCCTTGGCGGATTATCATCCGAATCAAATGAAAAAACATTCCAGTCCAAGGGAGTTACTTGATCGATAAACGAATACCCATCCAGTGCCCCTCTAATGAGGTTATGCACCAAGTCAAACAAAGTCGCTGCCACCATAAATGGTAATAAGATGAGTGACAACGCCGTGCCGACGACTAATCCAAGCGTGCCGACAACAACGCCTGCTGAAAAGCGCAGCCATAGTTTTGCAAATGTAAACCCTTGGTAGGGCAACAAAAAGCCATTAGCGGTGAGTTTGGTAATCAAACCAAAAAAAACGAGGCTATATTGGGTGATATTTAACCACAATGACAATGTTGAATAATGAAGAGAGCCCTTCAAGGAACTAAAACAGCGTTTTAAAAAATCAACCATAACAAAATTCGAAGTTGCTCCTTAGCCAATTTGCTAATTGTACCTTCAAAGTCTATATATTTAAATAAGGTTAAGGGAAGAAAGTATCATTGCAAATAGGATATCTCATGATACGTTGGCTCGTCGTTGGATTATTGATAATGAATGTTTGCTGGGCTGGACCAACGGAAAAGCCGATGAAGGCGGTGATGGGCATCTACCCGACTTTTATTCATGAGTTAGATTACGCTGATGAAAGTTATAAAATCAGCTATTACCTCTGGTTCATCACCGATAACCCGAACTACCGCCCTGACAAGAGTATCGAAATTACCAATGCATTTGACTATCAATACAAAAATTATTCGAAGACCTTACGCAAAGATGGTAAATATTTGTATGTGATGCATGTCTATAGTACTAATTTCCACGATTGGAAAGTGGCTAATTTTCCGTTTGATAAACAAACATTGACCATTCGCGTAGAGGATTCCGATACCATTGATGATATCGTCTTTACTGCTGACAAAAAAGGCAGCGCGCTATCTAGTAACCTGAATATAGAAGATTGGACCATTTTGAATTTTGAGGTCAAAACCAACGCGCACTCCTATCGATCAAGCTTAGGTGATTATGATGAAAAATATGATAAATATTCCCAATTCGTCGCTGAGCTAACCATTCAACGGCATGGTGCCCGCTTGTTTTTCAATTTTTATATTGGGTTTATTGTGTCGATTTTAATATCGTCGTTTGTGTTTTTTATTGAGCCAAGTGAAATCCGACCACGCGCCAGCTTTACGTTAGCAGCCCTTTTTGGAGCAGTGGGTAATAAATATATCATCGACCGATACCTTCCCATCGTCGATCATTTCACCTTAAATGATGCCATGCAGGTTGCGTCATTTGGTTTAATTCTAACAACCGTGTTATCAACTATCATCACTTACCGCATTCAACAAAAAAATCCTCATCGCGCAGATACCGTTAACAAATACGTCGGTTGGATCGCTGTGCCTCTGTTTATACTCTTTTATCTCATATTTTTTATAAAAGCGATTATGTCCTAAGTTGGGTTGTCCCCTACCAATTACAATTTAATCTGGCGCTTGCTGAAAATTAAACTTGACTCGATGGCTTAGTCAACAGTGAACGGTTCTCTTCATTGAGATCTGTATTTTCGACATCAATAGAGCTTAAGTGGGAGCCATGATATCGACCTGCATTAAACACGCGGTCGCCATGGGCATCTTCTGATTTTTGTTTAAAGAACTGATATAACTTCCCCGTACCCATTGCCCCAATGGCTGTTGGTATAATCGATGTTCCATCGACCCCATTTTTAGATTCAAAGGTAGCCCCTGCCCCATAATCACCACTGGCAGTCCCATTAATCACGGCATCAACATCAACCAACTCTGTCACCCCACCAAAAGTCACATTTACCATCTTCGATATGTTCTGGACAAAATCATAACTGCCTTCTTCGACAGGTCCACAATAGTCTGGAACACAAACAGACATATTACTCGTTGCCGGCTTAGTATACTGCCTTTTCGTAGTGACAATGCCGGAATATTTCAGTGCCGTTAACGCAATCGCATGGGTGTTTAATCCAGCAGTCAGTGCACCGGAGACCGACTTACCAATTTCAAAGCCATATTCATTCCAACCAGGCATCGCTAAATCAATGCCTTTCTTTTGTTTAAATCGTTCGCGTTCTCGACTGCTTCTAAGATATAAACTTAATGAAGAACCCAAGGACTTTAAGGCAATACTGAGCATGATAGCAGTTAATGCATAGAGACGTAACGTCTCAGGATCGAGCGTGTCACTTAGATTATCATGAAAAGAACCTTGACTATTTGCTGGTCTTGAAAAAGAAAATGTTTCAATAATAGAGAAAGCAAAATTGATAACCGTTAAATTAAAGTTGACCGTTCCAGAGATTGAGCCTGCAAGATAGTAACCAACTGATATGGATTCATCCACTGCAAACGAGGCAGCCGTTAGGACGCCACCCGCGATACTACTAACATTGCCACACCATTCCAGGCCAGATGCCAAGCCATCGCTCACTGAGTTATAGACGTATTTGCAACCACCCCAGAGATAATCACCCCAACTCATAATTCGACTCCATAAAAATCTGAGAGATGTCGTCAGGGGATTAGTTATCCGTTATGTCACCAATCCTGCCAACAAAAGTGGAGAAGAATATATCATTTTCAGGAGCCGATGTACAGTTTTTAATCTAAACACAGAGTCCATTATAAAGACATGGCGGCCTTGTTAAGTCATGCGACTTCGGCCACACTGGCATCATCATACTGGGGTTGCCGCGATAATTTGTTATACAATCGAGAGAATAAAATTGGAAAAATACCATTTCCGGTGACGTTCGCACAGGTTCCAAACGGATCGCAAATGAGATAAACAGCGGTTATCAAACCGATCATATCACTGGAAAATCCAAGATAAGTTTCTAACAGAGGGGCAACGACAATAATGACGCCACCAGGGACTGCCGCGACTGCATATTTAGCCAATGCTGTAAAAAATGCAAAAACCATGAAACTCGATAAAGAGGGGATCGGGTAGCCAAATGATGCTAACGTTGCCAACGCTAAAATTGGCACGCCAATCGCACTGCCAACAGTATGGATATTGATAATGGCAGGAACCAACATTCGTGCTCTGTCGCTATCGCCTAAGTTTTTTTCCGTTGCAACCAAAAGGACAGGCATGGACGCGGCACTGGAGATAGTGCTTAACCCCGTCAACGTCGCTGGCAAGACATTTCGGAGGTATTGAAACAACCGCTTTGGTTGAAACGCGCTGCCAATACTATACCACAGGGTTAAATATACCCATTGAGTAATAATAATTAATAGTAAAACAGGACCATAAATTTTTAACGAGGTTTGCAATACATTGTCAAATTCTAATTTGAAAATAAAACCGATGATGAATAAGGGTAATAAGGGGATGAATAAGCGTTTTAAGAAAGCATTTGAATACAAATTTAATTGGTTAGCAACTTGTTTGGCCTTTCGGCTTGGCATGAGGGAAAAAAAGATGCCCGTCATAAATCCAAGCAATAAGGCTCTATCATTGCTAATTAATTTCTTCAGTGTAAATGTCCAAGCAGGCTGTAAGTGAATCATCGATGGCGCAGGGGTTGTTTGCATATTCAACAATTCAAGCCCAAGATTGCCTGCACTGTAGCCAACCAATAATGCGGTAAAGTTGGATATAAAAACACAGGCAATCAGCAAAAAAACAAATAAAACAGCCCCTTTTTGCTGGTTAGCAAGACAGGAAAAAACAAAACTAAAGATGATAAACGGCAGGACAAACTCTAAAATTGATTTCATGCTCAAGCTAAGCGCATAGGACCATGATTTGACTTCAACGGGAACAAGATGACCAAAAAGCATAGGTAAGACTAAAACAGCCAGTAAAAATGCAGGGAGTTTGATTTTGTTGAGAAGTACACGGTTCATGCAAGGTCTCCTGGTTGAATCGATAAACAAATCTCCTTCCTGGATAACCGTTTATTGAAAATATTCGCCATATTTCACCCCTTTATCCGTCCATAGATCAAAAACCAGGTGATGATTAAATATTATACAATTTCACTTTTAATGACACATTACTTGCGTGCATTTAAACGCAGTTTACTGATAATGGCAAGGGCTTGTATAAAAAAAATTCCTTATGCCGGACAAAACAATCGCATGGATCAAACCCGATACCGCAGATGTTTACATATACCCCTAATCAGTCAAAATGCTAGCTTTTAGGCTTAGCGTTGTAATGGATAATTTTTAAAATAAGCCGGTGCAAAGGACTATTAGTTTTCCTGCCAATCTATTTCATGTATGCTTGCATTTTTATAAATTATTGATAGGAATCAGGCATGCAATATTGGCTTATGAAATCGGAACCGGATTGTTTTAGTATTGATGATTTGCGTCAACTTAAAAATCAGACAACCTGCTGGGATGGGGTTAGGAATTATCAAGCGCGTAATATGATGCGCGATGATATGGCGATTGGTGATTTGGTTTTCTTTTACCACTCCAACTGTGATACCCCTGGAATCGTTGGCCTGGCTGAAGTAGCTTCTAAACCCTATCCCGATCACACCGCATTTGATCCAGAAGACGACCATTATGATCCCAAAAGCATGGCTGATAATCCCCGTTGGTTTATGGTTGATGTTAAATTCAAAGAAAAATTTAATGCGATAATCCCGTTGCATCAACTAAAAGAACAGCCTGAACTGGAAGGCATGCAACTCTTAAGAAAAGGCAATCGATTATCGGTGATGCCCATACAGCCATCCCATTGGCACTTCATCATGAACTCGCTTAATCGATAAGTCTAAATTACGACTAATGCGCCTGATTATAGCGTATTTTATATGTAAACATTTGCGTTACCGTACGATCAAAAGCAAGCAAATTGTTATATCATATGCGGGCTCCACACCTTCTATCAATAGGACTTGACAGTACTAAAAACCCCAGTAAACTGTACACTTTATATTTCGTAGGAGACGAATATGCCAAGCAAGTTTTATGAGTACTTTTCTTCAATTCCTAGTCGATTTCCGTCCTTTTTTTCCTCCCCCAATCCTCAGCCTGCAAACTTTGATCCCAAAGCGCAAATCGCTAAACAAAAAATGGAAGACAATCTTTCCATGGCAAAATGGTCTGTGGGTTTTGCTGCATTTTTTATTTTCATTGAACGATCTTTGAAAAGCGATAACAAAGGGCTTACTACCTTCATGCTTGCTTTGGCCGGTGGTGGCATTTTGGGTGGGTTTTTATCCTACTCCAACCAGGGCCAACGTCGTCTAGAATCCAATAAACGTTTATCAAGTAATCTCACGGCTCTTCAGGAAATAATTGCAACTGAAATTGAATCACTATCTCAAGCTGTCTCTGATTTAAATACACATAATATTAGAGAGTTATCTACTTGGGCTAGTGAATATAAATCAGAGGATAACAGTGCTAATACTGACTTATCCAATCAATTAACACAAAAACAGCTGTTATCTACCCTTCGCTTGCTGCTCAACAATCAAAATATCACCGCGAGCCAATCTGAGCAAGAAAAGATCGACATTACTCAATTCTGGGCTCAAGATAAGGAAATACTTCAAAAAATGCTACTTGACAGTGCCTATAAGAAGCCAATGGATACACAATCCTATACCGAATCAACTGCACCAAAAATGTAACCATTTTTTTAGTGGCACTGCTTCCCGTCCATCCATGGATGGACGGCGATAATAACAGGTTTAAAACAGATGCAAATACAATTTCTAGGCGCGACAAAAACCGTCACAGGCTCAAAATATTTAATCACCTATAACAACACCAATGTTATGGTGGATTGTGGATTATTTCAGGGTGAGAAACTGTTGCGTCAAAGAAATTGGCTTAAGATGCCGTTTCATCCAGCAGCAATCCAATATGTCATTTTAACTCATGCACACATTGATCATAGCGGCTATATCCCCTTGCTGGTAAAAAATGGTTTCCGTGGAAAAATCTTTTGCAGCGAACCGACCAAAGATCTTTGTGAGATCTTATTACCCGATAGTGGTTATCTTCACGAAGAAGAAGCGCACTATGCAATGCGTAAGGGCTATTCAAAGCACCACCCACCCTTGCCATTGTATACACAAAAAGAAGCTGAAAAATCGTTGGCTTATTTGCACCCACTCCCGTTTGATAAAGAAAACAAACTCGACGAAGATACCCATTTTTCCTTGTATTACGCCGGACATATTCTAGGTGCCTCTTTCGTTCATTTTCAACATCGGGATCGTTCCATCCTATTTACAGGTGATTTAGGTCGCCCCAATGATCCCATTATGAATCCGCCTGCACCTCCACTAAAAGCAGATTACTTTGTCATTGAATCAACCTATGGCGATAGACTGCATGAAGCAACTGATCCAACTGAGGAACTCAGTCATATTATCCATAAAACAGTGAAACGAGGGGGCGTTATCGTCATTCCTTCTTTTGCCGTCGGTCGGGCTCAAGCGATACTGTATTCCATTTATCAACTAAAATCGCAAAACAAAATCCCTGATATTCCCGTTTTCATCGATAGCCCAATGGCCACCGATGTGACCAAACTATTCTACAAACACCATCATTACCATCGTTTATCCGAAAAAGTGAGCCGCGAAGTTTGCCAGACTGCAACCTATATTAATTCTGTCGAACAATCAAAAGCCCTCCATCAACATGCCATGCCCATGATCATTATTTCCGCTAGCGGAATGGCCACTGGAGGACGCGTGTTGCATCATATCCGACGTTTTGCACCCGATGATCGCAATGCCATTGTATTTTGTGGATTCCAGGCGAGCGGCACCCGTGGTGATAGACTTCTACGGGGTGAAAAGGAAATTAAAATGTTTGGCAGCATGGTACCCATCCGTGCCCAAGTGTATGAGTTATCAAACACTTCTGCTCATGTCGATTATAAAGAAATGTTAGCTTGGCTATCAAAACAGCCCACGCCACCGAAGAAAACATTTATTACCCATGGCGAGGACTCCGCTTCCGAAGCGTTGAAAATTAACGTTGAAGAGCAACTAGGCTGGGCCTGTGAAATTCCAGAGTATTTACAAAAAGTAACATTGTAACTTGAATTTCTCCCTGGATAACGCTTCGCTCTGAGTGATCCTGACATATTTTTGTTCAATAAGAAAAAATTGGCAAAACCAAAGAGAACCCCCTCGCCCGCGCTAGAATTTTAACCAGGGGGTCCGACCCGGATACATCGGTAACACAAGTGACCGGATACATAGGTAACAGTTAACATATTCTCAGATGAACGCTTAGGAGT
>NZ_CAXMZT010000014.1:0-81812 GCF_964199965.1 Legionella sp. W05-934-2
TGAACGCCTTGGAATTGTTTAAAAACCGGGCTCGGGCTCGCTCACGCGCCCGGGCCCGATTTGTTCCGTGAAAAGTTGAGCATCACGTTATTGTTATAGGATCATGTTGGGAATCAAGGAGTGCAGATTTTAAAGATTGTCCTGCACAAAGATGATGATCATTAAGGCAGAATATTTTAATATTCCCTTAAGCAAATTGATCTAATATAAGCCGGATAAATTGTTAAAGTGAAAATAGCTCATGTCTTATAACAAAGAATTACAATGTCTGACTCGATATATTGCCATTCCCGAAATCAATGCCTGTTTAGAACTCGCCTATACTGCAAAGTTAACCTCAAATCCCATCCCTACTGAAATTGAGAAACTGCGTGGGGAGTTATTGCGTACAACGGAGACTTTGAGAAAATACAACCCGAAGTCTTGGTCTGCGTTGAAATCCGTCTACGTTGGGTTTACAAATTTATTCTTCTTGCCCTGCACCCCAAACCATTTCAAACAAGTAAACAATTACCAGTACAATGAAATCGAGATGAACTTAAAAAAATTGCTACATCAATTGGCATTAGCTTATCCAACCAACGAGAATGACCTAATTGATCTTGAACCGCTCCCTAGCAATTTTGATGAGCGATTTATTACCTTACATGGCTGCCATTATCGACTCAATAACCTCGTCGAGTGGGTAAGGCATGCAGGCCAATTCACCTATCCTGATACGAATAAAGCGATGGATGCCTTTGATAGGATAGCTTTGACGAATCAATGTGAAACACTTGGATTATCCTTGCAGCCCTACCCTAAGCATTTAGATATATTCAACGAGGTACTTAGCCAAGTCAGATTGACCTTTGAGGATATTCATACACTCAATGTCCCCTATTATCACGAAAACCATTTTTTGGCGTTGGTATTCCTGATAAAAAACCATCAATATACTCTTCAAAACGCCATTGCTGAGATACAAGGACTGCATGGTGAACAAGTATCAGCCCTGATGAATTTGTTTCATTTGGGTCTTCGAGGCGATCATTTAAGAAATCTAGACATTGAAGATGACGATTTCACAGCCCATCATGAAGCCGTTATCCAAATTCTTATTGAAAAATATGATTTTTCTTTGGAGGAAGCCCTTGCTTATGTATCCAACCGTAGTATGGATGAAGTTCAAGAGGTCTATTCATGGCCTAGTCAAAATCGAGTTTGCTGAATCGAATTCGGATAGGGTGTATGGATGTTAACACCAATTGTCTAATGCCCCCTTTTCTTTCTCAAGGTGATTTGATTTAATTCTCAGAGCACATACGCTACACTAATCATTTTCAATAATAGCAAAACTTAGGCAACACCACGTGAAATTGATATTTTCCCCTGAATTCAAACGCGCATTAGAAGCGTCTACCCCAACTTTTTTTGCCTATTTCCCACTCGGGCTTTTATTTGGTGTTCTTTTTACGCAAACGGAGTTTCATTGGCTTGGTGCCCCGTTGATGAGTGCATTAGTGTATGCTGGGGCTGTGCAATTTGTGGTATTAAGCATGATGACTAATGATGCGTCATTGTGGGCGATTTTATTGGCGAGTTTATTTGTTGCTTTTCGCAATTCGTTTTATGGCCTGAGCGTTTCAGAGCGTTTCAAACCTGCGCCGAGATGGATGAAACCCCTATTGATTTTTGGGCTAGTTGATGCAGCGTATGCGGTTTTTGTTAACCGACCTATCTACGATGACATTGATGATAGTTGGTTTTGTTTTTATACCACCTTGTTGATGTATGGATCTTGGGTTGGAGGCAGTTTTGTGGGCGCCTTGTTTGCAAAAGCCATTCCCGATGTCAGTGGCATGGGTTTTATCCTCACTGCGTTTTTCTTTTTAATTGTCTTGGAATATTTTAAAAAAAACCAATCGATCGATGCATTAATTATCCCAGTGATTGCTTCGACCATTGCTTGGTTAATAGTGCCCCAGTATTTCTTGTTAATCGCAATCAGCTTGTGCGCTGTATATTTGCACATCAAAGTCAAGGTGATGCATGGCTAATCAATATTGGATAGTCACTCTGTCGTTATCCACCGTCATCATCCTGACTCGTTCGCTGCCATTTCTCTTCAGCGACAAAATGGGTGATGCATTCAACAAAATTGGCAAATTGCTGCCCGGCTATATCATGTTATGCCTGGTTGTATATGAAATTCACCCAAAATCGTTCACCCAACCACCTTATGCAATTCCCGATATTCTAGGGCTATTTATGGTGTTTTTAATTTTTAAAACCATGCACAACATGGTTTTTAGCCTAATTCTAAGCTTTGTGGTGTATCTGTTGTGCAGGCATTGGCTCGGTTGATCGTTTCATTATGCCGACGTCCCTGTCGTGGCATGGATTTTCCTAGGAAATTGATTATTATTTATTCGATAACCTGACCGTCTCATCGGCATGGACAATCGTGGGTGCTGGGACTGCCTGAATGAACTTAACAACGCTAGCCGTTCGACTGTCCATATTATCATTGGCAAAATTCAATACTTCCGACCATGTGCTAATCTCGCCCGATGCCAATCTTCGCCGCATGATGTCAAGTGGGTTAAAGAAGACATTTTTCTTCACTTCTTTGTTATACAAATCACAAAATCGAGCAAATTTTTGTTCATCTTCACTAAAGATAGTGTTAGTTGGTGTTAGATTAGGGACCTGACAAAGGGTAATCAGTGCTTCCAACTCAAATGCAGTGTGGTCTTGCCAACCAAACAAACATAAGATAGCTTGCCACCAAGAATCCACTGTATGGAATAAATGATGCAAATTATCTGTTGGAGTGTGGGCGCGAGTCATAAAGTTTCTTGCCAGTTCATGATGACCCGATAGGTAAGCTTTCGCTTCACGGAGCAATTGCTGTCGATAAGGGTGTAATGCTTGCGCTTGTTTATCGCTTACCCTAGCGCCATGGGCAATGAGTCTTGCAATCCCTTTTATTGCATTATCTTTTTGGCTATTCACATTCATTTGAGCTAGGAGAAAATCAATGGCTGTTTGATGTGTCACATCCGCCTCATTCAAATTTAAACCGACCGCACTGGGATGGGTCAAGATAATCTCTAACAAATCGATGTTGCCTTGTTGCGCAATCAATAACAAGGGCGTGCATTGCTCATTCATGCAAGGATAAGAACGATTTTCTTTGGTTAATAATTGGATAAAGGCATGTCGGTTATTCTCTAAAATGGTGAAGTGTATCGGATGCAAGAACACTGTCTGGTTGTTCTTATCTTGCCTATAGCAAGTCGCGTTAATGTCAGGATGGTGTTTTACGATACGATCAAATTGCCGCTGATCACCACAATGAATGCCATATTCCAATAACGTTTTACCGTAAGCGTCTCGGGCATTAAAATCAACGGTTAAATTTAAAGCAGACTCCACCGCACGCATCGTTCCCGTGTAGACTGATTTAACCACTTGTTTTGCTTTGTTGGAGAAACCTTTTGCTTTCTCAATTTTGCCAATCTCATCCTCTAAATTAACCCCATCATTAGCATCCAACAGCGCACGGGCAATATCAAATTTTTTCAACCGCAATGCACGGTGCAGCGGGTTATTGTCCCGTAAGCTCACCTGTTTGGTCAAAATAAACTGAATAAAAGGCAGCATATTGGATTCACAACTATGCTTTTCAATAAGATAGTCTAATAAAGTCAGCTTTTCAGCATTGATTAAAAAGTAATTATCTAAAAGCTTTAGATCTTGATTAACCTTTTCTTTAAATGCATCCACACCGGATTCAATCAGGGCATCGTGGGTGTTGGGGTTGGTAATTAACATGAAATGCTCCATTTTTAAAAATGGGCAATATTAGCACATAGCAGCCTCGAAACAAAATTTACTTGCTTATTAGAACGATATTCTCCTTGCACCCGCAGATCTTTAAGGTAAGTCGTCGTTGCGAACGTAGTGAAGCAATCCAGAGCAGATTTATGTTTGAGAGATCGAACTGGATTGCTTCGCGAAGCTCGCAAAGACTGGCTGTTCAAAAATATTTTAATGTAAAGTAACATAAGGTCAATCAATATTATTTTTATTAAAAATCCCTTCTTAAGAACCAAATAAGCTTGCCAACCGTACCAACTGTCGCTTCCTACCCCAATTCCCCACAGGGCCCTTAAAAACACCAGCAATTTGGAAGCCGCAATGCAAACAATGACCGCTGTCATCTAGCTGATAATCTAAAATATCATACCAATCTCGCTCAATGATGCGTTGATGGCATTGTGGGCAATACGTGCTACTGCCCTCTGTGTCATGAACATTGCCTGTGTAGACATAATGTAATCCCGCGTCCAACGCAATTTTTCTTGCTCGCTCAAGCGTGGCAGATGGGGTGTGGGGCTTGTCTTTCATTTTCCAATCCGGATGAAAGGCGGTAAAATGGAGCGGAACATCGGGCCCCAGTTCGGTGATAAACCAATCGCTTAATTTTTCAATTTCTGCATTGGAATCATTTTCATCTGGGATTAATAAGGTAGTGACTTCAAACCAAACATTCGTTTCTTTTTTTAAATAGATTAAGGTATCCAACACCGGCTGAAGATGAGCACCGGTTAATTTATAATAAAATGATTCAGTGAACGCTTTTAAATCAATATTAGCGGCATCCATGTATTGATAAAACTCTTTTCGTGGCTCAGCGTTAATATAGCCTGCGGAGACAGCCACGGCTTGGATGCCTAATTGATGACACGCTTTGGCCGTATCCATGGCATATTCCATGAAAATAACGGGGTCATTATAGGTATAGGCAACGGAAGCACAATGGAGCGCTTTTGCTGCTTGGGCGATATCTTCTGGCATGGCTTTGTCGGCCAGGGTATCCAGATCACGAGACTTACTAATATCCCAGTTTTGACAAAATTTACACGCCAAATTGCAACCAGCGGTCCCAAAGGATAACACCGGGGTGCCAGGCAAAAAATGATTCAAAGGCTTTTTTTCGATGGGATCAATGCAATACCCGCTGGAGCGTCCATAGGTGGTTAGTTTGATCTGATCATCCATATTTGCACGAACAAAGCACAAGCCTCTTTGCCCTTCTCGAAGCTTACAATTACGTGGACAAACATCACACTGAATGCGTCCATCGACTAGTTTATGCCAATATTTGGTTGGAACGGTATCAAACATCAGACTCTCGAATTAAATAAAAATCACACCAGAAGAACCCAAAAAAACGAAATTCTGAATCTCGGGTATACTTACTATAATTATAGTATGGTTTAATGTTTTCAACCCAACCGATTCAGGATGTACTATGACCGATTCAACCATTCGCCTCCCGGCTGTTGCGGGGTTATTTTATCCAGGCGATCAACACACGCTGCAAACGATTGTGGATGATCTATTACAACAATCACCCCGCTTTACCTTACAACCCAAAGCCATGATCGTTCCTCATGCCGGCTATATGTATTCAGGCAGCACGGCTGCAAGGGCTTATTCGTCGTTGGATAAGTTTGCAGACACCATCAAAAAAGTGGTGATGCTTGGACCAGCGCATACGGTCTATTTCAAAGGCATTGCCTTGGATTCTGCCAATTATTTTGCAACCCCCCTTGGCGATATTCCAATCGATGAATCATTACGAAGGCAAGCGCTAAAATTGCCTTTTGTGCAATCGCTTTCCCAAGCCCACAGCAAAGAACATTGCCTTGAAGTGCAACTTCCTTTTTGCCAACGTGTCTTAGGTGATTTCACCTTACTCCCTTTTGTCGTCGGCGATTGCAGCAAAGAACAAGTCATGCAATTGCTTGATGTCGTATGGGGTGGACCAGAGACGTTGATTGTTATTAGCAGTGATCTAAGCCATTATTTACCCTATGCAGTGGCGCAACAAAAAGATAGCGAAACTTGCTTATTCATTGATTCGTTGGAAGAAGAAGCCATAGGCCATGATAGTGCCTGTGGCTATTATCCGCTAAGAGGGTTTCTAGCTTACGCTCGTCAACGGGGAATGGTGGCCAATCGTCTTGCCTTATGCAACTCTGGCGACACCGCCGGAGATAAATCTCGTGTTGTCGGCTATGCAGCATATCACTTTTATGAACAACTTCGCGTTAGCGATTATTGTGGTGAGGAGCTGTTAGCGTTAGCAAACCAAACCATTGAAGCCCAGGCGATAGAAGGGAGATCGTTTGAATATGAACCTAGCCATTATTCCGATGTCTTAAACCTTCTTATCCCTTCATTCATCACCCTCAGCAAACAAGGGCAACTCCGAGGATGTATGGGCAGCTTAAAAGCGCAGGATAATCTCGGCAGAAATGTGATTCATAACGCCCATCAAGCCGCGTTTGCTGACCCGCGCTTTGAACCAGTCCAAGGGCATGAAATAGAAGAGTTATCCATCTCAATTTCACTTCTTACCCCGCTTGTCCCCGTACAATTTAGTTCTTATGAGCAATTGTTAGAACAGGTGAGGCCCGGTATCGATGGCCTATTGCTGCAATACCAACACTATCACGCCACCTTTTTGCCGTCAGTGTGGGAAACATTACCCCGTAAAGAGGAATTCATCCACCACTTGTTAGTGAAAATGGGCTTGGCAAAAAATTTCTGGTCACCCCAGATGCAAGCTTGGACATACCAAACAGAGTATATTCAAGCAGCCAATACAATTGCCTGATTTTGTTCAAAGAAGGACTGACAGGTTGACCATTTGTATATTCCTCATTAACCCTCTATATTTAAAGAAAAATACAAGGATTAGGTTATGACCATACTATTCATCCTCATCGCAATCTTAGTGGCGTACGCCATTTTTGTTTATAACAAAATGATTATGCAACGGAACCAAGTCAAAGAAGGTTGGAGCGGCATTGATGTTCAATTAAAGCGTCGACATAATCTCATACCCAATCTGGTTGAAACCGTACAAGGGTATGCTGGCCATGAAAAATCGGTGTTTCAAGAAGTGACCGAACTGCGAAGCCAAATCCAATCAACCCATGATATCAATGAAAAAGGAAAGCTAGAATCGGCGTTATCGCTGGGATTGGAGAAATTAATCGCGGTTGCCGAAAATTACCCGGATTTAAAAGCAAACGAGAACTTCATCCATCTTCAACAAGAACTTAGTCAAATTGAAGATCAAATTCAGATGGCTAGGCGTTATTATAATGGCGCTGCCCGTGATTATAACACCACCATTGAAAGCTTTCCCCAAGTGATCATTGCCAATTTTTTTGGCTTTGGCCACTATGATTACTTTGAAATTGAAGACGATTTAGAAAAAGAAGTGCCGAAAGTTTCTTTTGGTAAACAAAAATCTGACGATAACAAGTCATGATCCGAACGTTCGTTGCAGTCACCTTATTGCTTCTAACTGGCTGGACACAGGCTCAAACCACTGTGATCAATCGCTATGATACGCTTTTAAGCGTTTTCAAAAATTCAGACATGACCGTCACAGAAACCATCAACATCACAACCGATGGCCAGCGAATCAAGCATGGCATTTTTCGCGACATACCGATTTACTATCAAACCAAACAAGGCGCTAATTTCAATATAGGCTTTCACCTCTTAAGTGTTAAACGCGACAACCAAGATGAGCCCTTTTTTATTCAGCAAAAAAGCAATGGTATTCGCATCTATATTGGCTCTAAAAACAGACTACTCCCACCCGGCACTTACACCTATGAAATTGCTTATGCCGTTGACCGGGCTATCGGCTTTTTTGACTCGCATGATGAATTATATTGGAATGTCACCGGCAATGGCTGGGATTTCCCCATCACCAAAGCAACGGCTCTGTTGATCTTGCCCTCAGACGCCAAAATCAACCGCGTCACGGCCTTTACCGGCGCGTTTGGCAGCCGCGCGGGGAATGTTGATATCAGCTTCCCTAACACCAATGAAGCACAATGGGTCACCCAAGCGCCACTTCCCCCTCATCATGGCTTAACGGTGGTGGCTGCTTGGCCTAAAGGAATCATCACTAAACCGAGTTTTGCTGATCAAATTGGCTATTTTGCCCGGGATAATAGTGCGTATCTCTTTGCCGGTCTTGGCTTAGTCTGCCTAATCGGATTTTATTTCATTGCTTGGTTCTATATGGGACGAGACCCGAAAGCAAAAACGATTATCCCACTGTTCGAACCGCCAGAAGGCTTATCCCCGCAAGCATTACGGTATATCAAAAAAATGCGCTATGACAATAAAATGTTTACCGCAGCCATCGTTAATATGGCAGTGAAACATCACCTGACTATCCATAAAACAGGGAAAAACTATACTTTAGAAAGAATTAATCCAGATCAAAACAACTTAAGTGTGGCTGAACGTTCCCTGAGCAATGCCTTATTTGAAACCCAATCAAAAATTGTCATCAGTCAAGATAACCAACCGACCATTGCAAAAGCCGTCGATTCGTTTAAGAAAAGCATGAAAGCGGAATTTGAAAATAAATACTTTATTCGCAATAGCGCCATCATCATCGTTGGTATTATTATCAGCCTTCTAAGCCTATTCCCCCTATTTCAGCAATATACTCAAATGCTTGTTCCCATGCTAGCTGGCGCTTTTGCCGTGGTTTTATTGATCCAAGCCTCTATTACCCTGCGTGAAAGTTATCAAGAGAATGGTTTGGGTTGGGCAACCCTCTCGTCGGCAGCCATCTCAACTTTTATACTCATCGCCATTTTCTTTTTCGTCGCCCAAGATTTTTTTCGCAGCGCTTTGTTACTAATGGGCATGGCTGGCTTGTTTGCTTTGGTAAATACGGTTTTTTATTATTTGATGAAAAGACCCACCATGCTAGGTGCTAAAGCTATCCACCACGCCAAAGGGTTTGAATTATTCCTAAAAGCCACCGAAGAAGACCGGTTAAATTTTCGCAATCCGCCTGATAAAACCCCCGAATTATTTGAAGCTCTGTTGCCGTTTGCCCTCGCATTAGGCTTAGAGCAGGCCTGGTCCAATCAATTTGCCAACATGCTTGCTAAAAGCCAATATCAGCCTAGCTGGTACACAGGCACCTATTTTGGCGATTTCAATCCCGCGAGTTTTTCTCAATCCGTGGGCAGTTCCCTTAGCAGCGCTATCAGTAGTGCCAGTGTCGCCCCAGGGTCAAGTTCCGGCTTTAGCGGCGGAGGTTCCAGCGGCGGCGGCGGTGGCGGCGGTGGTGGCGGCGGCTGGTAAACTCTAACCCCTTCAACGATCTCAAATTGATAAATCTAGTCAATTTATATTCACTTTGCCGTTATTATGTGTTATTATTCTGCCACCTGTGCATTATCTGATTACATAAGAGGCTTTATGGGCAAGTATCTGGATGATTTGGACAACAAACTAAAATTAACACATCAGGATGATTATTCCCGCTACCAATACCAGTCGTTTATGACTGGCCCTGAATGGCGCAATGTGGAAATGGCTGAAGAGTTTGCGCAATTTTTAAACGATGGCAACTCTTACTTCTTTTTCCCATTTTTCCGACAAACCGCTGGCTTATGGCGTGTATTTTGGCATAGCTTTCGCGCGGCACGTCAATATAATTCGTTTATGGAAGTGGCCACATCCGAATACATGCTCATGGATTTATTCGTTTGCATTTTCACCACCATGGAAATGCTGCCCAAAGGAATGATGTCGTTGCTGTTGTGGCCATTTTTGAATAAATCAAACCCAACACCAATGCAGCAACACCTAGCCGAAGCTGCCAAAAAATATGCGGCAGATTTACAAACCGTTCCATTTTATGATCATGACTATGATTCAATGCGTCGCGATCTAGCTCAAAAATATCAACAATGCCAACCTGTGTCCTGGGTCGATTGGTGGAGTTGGAAATACGTCTCCCTGGAACTTTTCGCTCGAAAATGGATTTCCAAACCATTGCAATGGATCTATTCGGCCGTACCCGAAGGCAAAGAAGGCGAAGAAGCAACACCGGTAACGCAAGTTCCCCCCGTGACAGATGCCATTGTTAAATTAAAATTACCAGGCCAAGTCCCAGAAGCGGAAGCAAAAAAAGCCATGACTGACAAGCTTAGTAACATACTCGGTGTGGCTGTGGTTGACAACCATGTCTTTGTCAAACCAACCAAAGAAGAAACGAATGAGACTAGTATTTATGCTTATGTCCGTGTACCACGCTATAAAGCATTCATTCAAACCGTTAAGGCCATGAAAGAAGAAGATATCCATTTACGTCGTATAGCGGGACAAGATCGCATCCAGATCAAATGTGAACAAACAGCGTCTGAACAATTGACTGATGAAGTGCCCGTTGCGGCAACGAAAAGCGATAACGAGGCTAAAATCTTGTATTCCTATGGTGATTGTTTACATGCCAATCGTCGAATATTAATGTTTGATGCACCGATTAAAAATTTAGATCAAACCTTGGATAAATTAGAAAGCCAAGACGGAACACGCATTGAATTTATCCATAATTTTTAAAAGAGGTTACTTATGTCGATTTTTTCTAAATTAATGAGAACCCCCTTAGGGCGCCTTTCCAGTATCCCTGCAGATTATATTGATGAAATTTATCTGAATGATACGGCAAACGGTTGGTTAAGTAGCTTAACCCGATTTGTGAAATTACGTCTCGTCTATACGTTTGCATTTATCCCGGCAGTATTTATCGACATGATAATCGCCTTACCAATCGCAAGCTTTTTTGCATTCCGCTCACTTTTTACCAGTGATGAAACACAGGATGCCCGCTTGGCAACGCAAAAGAAGTTCGCCACCATTTTTAGTAAATGTTTGTATGCACTATTGGCCACCTTACCCGGCCTTGTCAACCCGAAGTTGGTCGCATTTTACTTTACCTCAGAGAAAAATAACGACCAGGGTGTTCACGCAGGTGGCGGCTACTATCACAATGAAAATGCTCAATTGTCCAAACCCGATAGTGTTGACGACTTGGCAGCAATCATTAAAAAAGCCAATGAAAACGGCCACCAAGTGATTCCCGTTGGTGCTGGTCGAAGCCAAGGAAAACAGTTTTTACCGGCTGAAAATGGTAAAAAATCCGTGGTCATTGACTTAAGCGAACTGAATACCGTGTCCATTGATTCTCAATCTAAAACAGCCACCGTTGGCGCCGGAGCAAAATGGTCGGACATTCAACTACAAGCCAATAACCATAAGTTAGCATTGCAAGTCATGCAAGCATCCAACGTGTTTTCAGTCGGCGGTTCGATTGGTACCAACATCCATGGGTGGGATCATCACATGGGAATGCTATCGAATACCATCGAAGAAATGCAAGTCGTTACCCCAACCGGTGACATTAAAACGATCACACCACAAGATGAGTTATTCCATCAAATCACCGGCGGTCTTGGCTTATTTGGTATTGTCACCCAAGTAAAATTAAAATTAACCGATAATGAGGTTTTGAAAGAAACGGGCGTTAAAGTCGATCCCAAAGACTACGTGAAATACTTCCAAGACACCGTCCAAAATGACGATGACACGCGCATGCATTTATATCGACTCTCATTGGATCCAAATAACTTATTGGGTGAAGGCGTGGCAGTGAATTATAAGCGTGTGCCTGAAAAAACCAAGCCTGTCAAAAAAGATAACCTATCGATGGAGTCTCATACCGGCTCACGATTTAATATCGTTGTTGTTAACATTATGCGACGTATTGGGTGGCTACGCAAACTGTATTGGAACTACGAAAGCGGACGTGTTTTAGCCAACAAAGAAGAGCCTATTAGTCGTAATGAAATCATGCAACCGCCGATTAATGCCATGTTTAATTCATCCGTGAGTGAAAGCGAGTGGCTGCAGGAATATTTTTTACCCGGTGATAAGTTGGCTGGATTTTTACAAGAACTCGGTCAATTATTGACTGATAATCAGGTTGTCTTATTGAATGCCTCGGTTCGTTATGTGAAAGAAAATAACAACTCGCCCATGTCCTATGCCCAGAACGGTGATAAATTTGCCGTTGTTTTATGCTTTAATCAGTCGCTACAACCCGACCAGGTGATTAAAGCGCAAAAATGGTTACGCAAAGCACAGAATATGGCGGTGAACAACGGCGGTACCTTCTACCTGCCCTATCAGCATGTGACCAACCCAAAAGATTTCGCACAATCTTATCCCCGTGCACAAGAATCAATAAACGCCAAACAAACGGTTGATCCAAAGCATGTGATGGGTAGTGGCTTTGCAGCAAAATATTTGTCGAATACACCCGAGCCTGTGAATCACTTTAAAGTGATCATGCGCGATAAAGACACGTTTAATCAGTTTGCTGGCTTCTTAAAGGTGGTGCTAAAGCGAGTTGATTCTGACGCGTTATACCATTTGTTAAAAGACATCATGGAATATAAAGATACCCACGAAGAAATTTATCGGGAGCTTTGCCAACGCTTACCGGAAATTACGCCGGGTGCCCTGTCTGATATCGGCAATCAGTTGCAATCGTTGTCTGAAATCAAACATGATCTAGCAGAGCAAGCACAAACCCTGTTGCCTAGTGATCTGAAAGAAATCAATGGCATGGTTGAAATTGGCTATCCTGGTCGTTTTATCAATGGCTTTAAAAAGAAATACCACGTCACCGGCAATCTGGTGGCAATGAAAGAAACACAACCCGGCTTAATGGATTATATGCAAAGTGGCATTCCAACCTCTTACAAGCAATTTGAGCTATTGGATTATGCCAATCCTAGTTTGAAAGCCTTACCCGATAACAGTGCCGAAGTGATTACCTGCTATGTGGGCTTGCATCACTTCCCGGAAGAAAAAGTCGATGCTTTCTTAAAGGATGTGGCGCGCGTGTTAAAACCCGGTGGTCATTTCTTGTTAGTGGATCACGATTGTGACAATGAGTTAACCCTCAGTATGGCACATATGGCACATAGCATCTTTAACGCGGTGAATGGTATTTCCGTTGAAGAAGAATTAAATGAAACACGCCACTTCCATGCGATGTCATACTGGCAAGGTAAGCTTAAAGAAGCAGGACTTGCAGGCGACATAAAAGGTGCCGATGTGCCAATGATTCGCGAACATGATGCGAGCCGAAACCGCATGGTGAGTTTTGTTAAGCCATCCCCACAACTTCAAGCGATACAAAAATTAGGCGCACCTGAGCAAGATACCAGTTCAAAGTCACCTGTGACCAGTAGCCCTCAGTCTGTTCACCTTTCTGGACTTAACTTGTTTGCTTCACAAGTCCCTTCTGATCCAAAATCAGTCGAACAAGTGAACACTGATCAAGTAACTTACCAATAAAAGTCGCACTCCCGTCGTTGCGAGGAGTAAAGCGACGAAGCAATCCAGATCGATGCATCATTTGACATTGTTCTGGATTGTTTCGCAAAGCTCTTAACTAACTTCACAATTTGTTTATTATTTGAACTCATCGATCTTCTGGGCTGCTTCGCGTTGCTCGCAGTGACGACGAAGTTAGTTCAGTACGTTTTTCAAGATCTGTATAAAGGCTCGCAACGACTAACAATTATGTTTCTACCCAATCCTGAAGATACTTCAGGCCAAAGCCCTTCGATTCTATTAAAATAGGATTTGTCCAAGCCCAAAATTCCCGCTACACTAATCGCTATCACTCACATTTGGAAACGACGGATGGGCAGCCACCATAACCATGATCATCATCACCATCATCCGAGTGAATTTAATAAAGCGTTTTTTATCGCAACGCTTGCCAATAGCGTCTTTGTGGTCATTCAAATAACCTACGCCCTCATCGCCAATTCCAATAGCTTACTCGCCGATGGCTTTCACAACCTAGGTGATGTGTTAAGCCTTATTTTGGCTTGGATAGCAAACAGCTTGATACAGCGAAAACCCACCCAAACCGCCAGTTATGGGTTTAAAAAAAGCTCAATATTAGCTGCATTCGCCAATGGCGGACTACTCATTTTTACCTGCGGTATCATTGTCACCGAAGCGGCTTATAAATTTTTTACACCCGAGCCGATTGAAACCGGAATCGTCCTCGTCGTTGCCAGCATCGGCATCCTCGTCAATGGCGCTACCGCCTTACTCTTTTTAAAAGGCCAGCACGATTTAAATATTCGCGGTGCTTATTTACACCTGCTTTATGATGCCTTGGTGTCTGTTGGGGTGGTCATCGCCGCACTATTAATGATGTTAACCGGTTGGTTGTGGTTAGACCCATTAATGGGGTTACTTATCACCTATGTCATTCTTAAGGGCACTTGGGCCTTGTTTAAAGATAGTTTGCATTTAATGATGGATGCCGTGCCTAGACACATCTCTCTGGCACAGGTCAAATCCCTGCTTGAATCCTTACCCGGTGTCCAACAAGTGCATGACGTGCATATTTGGGCATTAAGCACCCAAGAAAATGCCTTATCCGCTCATCTTTGGATGCCTAAAGAAACCTTATCCGATCAAACCCGTGCTGCGTTAATCGAACAACTCAAAACGGAGCATCATATTCAACATGTGACCATTCAAGTGGAAAAAGAACTGCTATATTGCGAAGATAGCTGCACAACGCACAGCTCTTGCTCTTAAACACTACTCCTTTAATTTAATCCGTTTCACAATCTAACAATCCGCCATTAGCGTCAATGCTGTTTGATAACGCATGCCGCATCACATGGAAGCACGAGAAAGATTAATTAACCACAGTGTACATATTTAAACACGTGTGTTACTATCCGCCGTTGTGGTTATTTTATAGAGAGTTATTATGGCAGAACACTATATCCTTGATTATTCCAATGCAAAAGGCTTTTCACTTGTGACGAGTAAAAGTTCTGAGCCAACCGACTATGTGCACTTAGCGCTTGATTTTAAAGATAGTCCTACCCAGGAACATATCCAACAACTTGATAACACATTGAAAGCAATACGCTTTGATGATTTAGAAACATTAATGTTAAATGTTAATGCTATTTATTTTTCTAAACCTGATATAGGTGAAATTAAACCGATCGATCAAAAAGCTTTTGAAGAAGCACTTTTAAAGCTAATGAGTATCCTTACCGCAACAACAATTAATAATATACATGTTGAATCTCTTGACCGTTATAACCAAGCAATCATTATCGCTATCCTAAAGAACCTACCAAAGGCAATTGTTAAGCTTAATATTGTAGCGAAAGACTTAGTAGAACTTAATTTAGAAGAATTAAATACCGCATTAAAAGCCAGTCATTTAACAAATATTCTATTGGCTGGATCACTTTCCCAGTTAAGCGAAAAACAGGTTAACGAATTAGTGGCTAGTCTTCCACAAACAATACAAGAAGTTCGGTTATATAATGAGAATGGTTATGAAGATGAAAGAACCCAATTGTTTGCCAACTTAGTTAGCCAACGATCATCATCCATCAAACTAGAGTTGGTGAATAACCCAAATGACTTTGACTTAACCACAGCCTTAGCCAAGGGACTTAGTCAATTGTCAAAATCCATGGCACCGCATTTTACCACCGCTACAAATTATTTCTCTGGTTTGCTTAATAGCTGGACTGGGGCACCGACATCTATCGAACATACTGGGCATGTACCAACAACTAATGGAGAAACTATGAAATCACCTGTTGAAACTGAAGTGAAAAAATCACCCGTTCAAGAAGAAGTGAAAAAATCGCCTGTTCAAGAAGAAGTGAAAAAATCGCCTGTTCAAGAAGAAGTGAAAAAATCGCCTGTTCAAGAAGAAGTGAAAAAATCGCCTGTTCAAGAAGAAGTGAAAAAATCACCTGTTCAAGAAGAAGTGAAAAAATCACCTGTTCAAGAAGAAGTGAAGACATCGCCTGTTCAAGAAGAAGTGAAGACATCGCCTGTTCAAGAAGAAGTGAAAAAATCGCCTGTTCAAGAAGAAGTGAAGACATCGCCTGTTCAAGAAGAAGTGAAAAAATCGCCTGTTCAAGAAGAAGTGAAAAAATCACCTGTTCAAGAAGAAGTGAAAAAATCGCCTGTTCAAGAAGAAGTGAAGACATCGCCTGTTCAAGAAGAAGTGAAGACATCGCCTGTTCAAGAAGAAGTGAAGACATCGCCTGTTCAAGAAGAAGTGAAAAAATCGCCTGTTGAAGAAGAAGTGAAAAAATCACCTGTTCAAGAAGAAGTGAAAAAATCACCTGTTGAAGAAGAAGTGAAAAAATCACCTGTTCAAGAAGAAGTGAAAAAATCACCTGTTGAAGAAGAAGTGAAAAAATCACCTGTTCAAGAAGAAGTGAAAAAATCACCCGTTCAAGAAGAAGTGAAAAAATCACCTGTTCAAGAAGAAGTGAAAAAATCGCCTGTTCAAGAAGAAGTGAAAAAATCGCCTGTTCAAGAAGAAGTGAAAAAATCACCTGTTCAAGAAGAAGTGAAAAAATCGCCTGTTGAAGAAGAAGCGAAAAAATCACCCGTTGAAACTGACGTGAAGAAATCACCCGTTGAAACTGACGTGAAGAAATCACCCGTTGAAACCGACGTGAAGAAATCACCCGTTTCATCCTCCCTCGTATTCGGCTTTTTCAATGTGATGAAAAATGTGAGTATCGTGCTTGCTACTGTCGTGGTTGGTGGTTTAATCGGTGCGGCTGTTGGTTTAGCGGTTTCTACTATTGCCGCCCCTGTGGTTGCTACCGCAGTCGGTGTCGCTGCCGGCATGTTGGCAACATCGGTGACCCTTCCATCAATGTACCGCTTCTTTTCATCGACTAAAAATGCTAACGACGAAGATGTAAAGGAATTGCACAAAAGTCCATCGTTATAAACACCTCAGTCGTAGGTCGGGCCTTGGCCCGACGATTCTGTCAATCATTCCCCCAATCAAATAATTGTCGGGCCAAGGCCCGACCTACATTCAGAGCTGATCTCGGTTAATAATGACAAGTAGCGGTTGGCTGTGTGAATTTTTCAATCAGCTTAGCCCCATATTGGCTTTGCATATGAGCCTGATAACTTGGTAATTTTCGAATAGCTTCAGGGATCGTTTGCTCATAAAAATCCACTAACGAATCTTTTTCTTCTAAACCGCCCAATAAAAAGCTCAATGGCCTCATAACTTCAAAATAAGAATGATGCCCCAAAGCTATCGTCGATGCCGCAATCAAAATACCCAAGATTTGATAATCGAATTTTGAAAATGACATAATCGGCAAAAGCTTGGCGATAGCAATCCCTATTCCACCCGAAGCACCTGAAATCACCGGCAAATGATGTTTTCGCAACCATATCGCCATCTCACTGGTTTCGTTAGGTTTATAGAATCCGCGTGCAGGCGATTCATTTGCCCTTTTAAAATATTGCTTTAAATCCACTGGCGTATCTTCCCCTGATAAAATACCGAGAGAATGAGTCTTTTCTTCAGAATTATCGCCTTCATCCAATTCAATCACACCTCGATTTTTTGGGCAAAACAGCCATCCTGGTCTTAAGGTTTTTCCAATTAAATCCATGCTCAAACCTGGGTCTTTAAAAAGCGAAAGCTGGCATTTTTGGGCTAAAGAAAGGTCTTTTCTATTTGATAAACCCTGATATTTTGGAAAGGTAAGTGATCCAAGCCCCATGGCCAGTTCGGTAAACATTTTCAAAAACGTTTCGAATACTATCAGTGAATCACACGTTTTTAACTGTTCTAAATCCTTGATGCGTTTATCATACTCTTGCAGCGCTGAGAATACGGAAAACATCGTTCTATCAAATAATAGGTGTTTTGAGTTGAGCTTGCAAAATTGGTCAATGGCGGTGATTATGTTATCCATTAACGGCTTAAATAGTTCCACATGCTCTAGAAAATACTTAGCCATGTAACTTTCAAACAAACAAACATCAATCTCATTATTCTTATCATCAACAGGCATCAAATTTCCTTAGGCAATGGTAATGGATTATGAACCATATTTTACCCGAATCTGTCGACAAATTGTATTTTTATTTTAATCACACTGTACAAATATAATAAAATATGCTACCATGCAAGTCCTTGGTTCATTTATTGAGACGTATTATGGCAACAAATTACACCCTAAATTATACCAACGCCGATGGCTTCACCCTTAATGCTGAAGAGATCTCCGAAAAAACTCCCTTCGTTCGTCTAATCTTAGACTTTGATGACAGTCCTTCTCCAGAAAGCCTTGATACCCTTGCTGACGTAATTAAAAACGTTGAACCCAATGGCAAAGACGGATTGTTATTAGATTGCTTTTATCTTTGCCTAGGCGAAGGTGAAGAAGTTGGCACGATGAAGCAACTTGGTAAAGATGAAGAGGCATATGAGTTGCCGGTCTTAGATAGTAAATCTGTGCAAGATTTCATGGCAAAACTGATGAGCGTTCTTCCAAAAGGCTTTACCCAATTCCATGTGGAAGACATTGATGGTATCAATTCTGAAGCAATGATTCCCTTTTTGACTGGCTTACCAGAAACTGCAACCCATTTAAATTTAGCTGCCTGTAACTTAGATGAAGTGGATCAATTGGAATTCAATCAAGCACTTGCTTCTAAAAAATTAAACGTCATTTCTTTAGCTAGCGCCCTTGATGATTACAGCGAGGAAAAGCTGCAAAACCTGGTTACTGCACTCCCTGAAACTCTTGAAGAAGTTGTTTTACATGACAATGGGGTAGAAGACAATGACTGGAAAATGGGTCAATTGCTTGCTCAACTTCGACCAGCTATCAACGTCAAAAAAATAAAAGTTGCTCAGCCTAGTGAAAACACTAGTGAAAGCAAATGGGTAACTGCAGGTAATTTGTTGAGTGGCTTAGCAACAACGCTTAAAAATGGCTTTCTGTATTTAGCAAATGTTGGCCAACCTGGGATGGGTGAGTTACTTGAAGAAATGGGCAATTCACATAAGGTTGCTGCTGTAAAAAAATCACCTGTTGAAGAAGAAGCGAAGACATCACCTGTTGAAGAAGAAGCGAAGAAATCACCTGTTCAAGAAGAAGCGAAGACATCACCTGTTCAAGAAGAAGCGAAGACATCACCTGTTCAAGAAGAAGTGAAGAAATCACCTGTTCAAGAAGAAGTGAAGAAATCACCTGTTCAAGAAGAAGTGAAGAAATCACCTGTTGAACTGGAAGATTTACTAGCTTCACCTACTAAAAATACCGTTGAACAACCGCCCGTCTCCTCCTCCTTCCTACTTGGCTTTTTCCAAGTCATGAAGCACGTGAGCATTGCCCTTGCAGCACTCGTGATTGGTGGCCTGGTGGGTACCGCAGTTGGGTTAGCGGTGTCTGCCGTTGCAACACCGGCTGCTGGTATTGCCGCGGGTTTGGTTGCCGGAACTGGGGCAGCCGCACTGACCGTGCCTACGTTATACAGCTTCTTCCCATCTGCTCCGTCAAAAGCGGCTAAAGATGAAGAGGAAGAAAACGATTTTGGCTTTACCAAAATTTGACGATATATAAGCTGAAAGCTAGGAAACCTAATAAAACCCGGTGTTGTCCCTCCGACACGCCGGGTTTTTTTGTATTCTGGCCAAAAAAGGTATATGATTCACATAGAAGTATTTAAAAACAGAGGTTTGAAATGAAGCCAACTCAGCACAAAGAAAAAACCACCCTCAATTGGGTCACCACCTTATTTTTAACCATCAATCCAATGGTTGCCATTATCGGCACCATCGTATTAGGCTATTACCATGCGATTACCTGGCCTACGATTGTTCTTGGCTTGGTTTATGGCATTGCCACTGGCCTAAGTATCACCTGTGGATATCATCGTCTATTTTCCCACCGAGCGTATCAGGCGAAACTTCCAGTGAGGGTCTTCTTCGCTCTTTTTGGCGCCGCTGCATTTGAAGGCAGTGTGCTGGAATGGTGCACCGATCATCGCAATCATCATAAGTACACTGACACCGATAAAGATCCCTATAATGCCAAACGAGGTTTTTGGTATTCGCACATTGGCTGGCTATTTACATTAAATCCCAAAAAACGCGATTTCAGTAACGTCAAAGAGCTACAGGCCGATCCCTTTTTGCGTTTTCAGGATCGCTATTACATCCCCGTTGCCATTGTCATGGGCTACTTTGTTCCCATGCTCATAGCTGGCCTGTGGGGTGACGTGCTTGGTGGACTCATCATTGCCAGTGCCTTACGCATCGCGCTAAATCAACATATCACCTTTTGTGTGAATTCGGTTTGCCACATCTTTGGCAAGCAAACCTATTCTGACCATGTGACAGCAGTTGATAATTGGTTTACAGCCTTCTTCACTTATGGTGAAGGCTTTCACAATTTTCACCACAAATTTCCTTTAGACTATCGTAATGGCATTCGCGCTTATCATTTTGATCCGTCGAAATGGGTGATAAAAACCCTGTATTATCTGGGACTTGCCTCTAATTTACGCATGGTCAGTACCAAACGAATCGTAGAAAGTCGATTGCGCATGGATGAGCTACGTTTGAACGCTAAAGCAAAAACAGGTAATTTAGCCAATCTACTGCCTATGTTAACCCGAACTAAAGAATCCGTCCTAAACTCGTTGGGTAAATTAGAGGAGCTAGAACGAGCATATTCCAATTTAAAGGATAAAAAGGACGAGTTCATTCGCGAGCAAAAAGCCTTATACCGCCGCAAAAAACAAGAAATTAAGCAAACCATCAAACAAGCACGCCGAGACTTAAAGCGCTCATTAAGCATATGGTCCATAGCGTTGAAGCGGTCGTTGAGAACGGTGTAGTTCTTCTTGGGCGGTCAAGCCCTGAAGACATACTGCGGCTTGTCCCTGAGGGATCGACACGAATTTTTTATGTAATTTAATGTTTTTTAAAAGAATTTCCAATGCGTCCCGACGTGCCGCGACTCGTTCGCGGCATCCAGGAGATGCTTATTAGGGAACCAATAGTTCTGGTTAAAACGGAATATCGTGCTGGATACCGCGCATAAAGCGCGGTACGTCGGAAGTTTTAATTTCGTGTGGATCTCTCGGGGGGCAAGCCGCGGTACCTCGGCGTTTAGTAAGAAGCTTATGTATTAAAAAAAGTACCTACCCCTCATGGCCTGACCGACTTATCCCCCAACCGCCAAGCAAATAAAATCGCCATATACAACAAAACGTTAATGATTAGAAAGGTATGTTCATACGAAATTTGCTTGGATAAAATCCATCCGGTTAAGGATTGGAGGATAGGGGCGCTGCTCATTAATATCATGTTGGCTGTTGCCAAAGAAGCCCCTTGCGTTTCTTTGGTGGCACCTTCTTTCACCACCGCAAATATTTGAATGTACGTTGATGAAAAAAAGCCTAGGAAAATGCAAACGATTATCATCCAACCATAACTCAACGGAAGAAACAACATAATAGAGAATAAGATAGCGGTGATTGCGGCGAATAGAATTAATACTTGCCTACGAATCGCGTACCGCTGACTCAACCATGCATTCGTTGGGCCGCCAATCGCTATGCCAATAAACACCATTGATGATACGAAACCGCTCATGCGCAAACTGATAGCAGGGTATTTTTGTAATAAATACGGTATAGACCACATTGTCGCAAAAACATTAACAATGGAAACCGTGGCAAACCCATATAACGCCGCTAACCATAACCGCCCATTACCTAAAATTAACCGAAGCTTATGTTTACCATACGTGGGTTGTTTAATAATGTTCTTTTTTCGGCGTGGTCGGTCTTTTATAAAACAAAACACCAACATGCAAAGTAGTAATGCAAATACGCCTGCTATCTTGAGGGTTATTTGCCACCCGTAGCATTGCACCAGATAGGCCATCATCACTTCACCCAGTGCAACCCCTAATAGGGCAATGGTTTCAGCAATGCCGATGAGTAACGCAAAGTATTTTGGCCGAAACCAGGCAGCCGTGACGTAGAGCATCCCCACAAAGCCAAAGGCACTGCCTGCGCCCATCAACACCCGAGACGCCAACGCCTGGCTATAATTGGCGCTATATGCCAATCCCCAAATCCCACAAACAAGCAACAGTGCGGCGATATTTAAGACTTTTCTAACACCGTAACGGTCATACAATAATCCTACCGGAATTTGTAATAGCACGTAGGAAATAAAGAAGACACTGGATAAATAACCAACTTGCGCACGGTCAAGCTGAAAATCAACCATCCACGCTTTCGCCATGATGCCCGCAACGGTTTGCAACAGAAATTGAAACACCACAAAGCCTGTGACGATGAAGTAGTTGACCCAGGGGACATATTTTTTAGTCATCTTGATACACCCGAGATTCCCCCTTTTCCACGCAGGCTTGTAGCGCAGAATGACTGATAGCCGATGCGATTACTATGGGTTATTACCCGATGGTTTGCTATCAACCTGATGAATTAAGAAATCTAAAATTGCAAAGAAGCGGTCGACTTTGCCAGCCATGGATAAATCCACTTTGTAGCGGCCGTTAACAACCACCGCAGGCACCCCGCGAATACGATATTTAGCCATGGCTAAATTGCCCTGATTCACATCCGAATCAATGGTAGGACTGCGAAAGAAAGCACTTTCAGCGGTTTCTTTATCCACGCCTTGCTCAACAAAAAAATCAACCATGGCTTTATCGTTATCCAGCTTCTTTTTATCTTCTTGAACCGCTTTAAAAATAGCAGGCCCTAAGGTATCCAATTTATTTAATCGCTTGGCAGCATAATAGGCTTTTGCATACACATTCCATCCAGGTTGGAAGACAACTGGCACTTGTTGGAATTCAACCTGCTTACCCTGTTTATTGATAAATTCGTGCAATGGTTTATTTAATTGATAACACCACGGACAACCGTAGCTAAAAAATTCCGCCACTAAAACAGGCTTTCCTGGCTGAATTTTTGGGGCATCCGACAATACCTCATAATCCTTGCCAGCAACAAATCCTGCGGCCAAACACATCCCGGAAACCAGCGATAATACAAGTGCGACAACACGTTTCATAAATCCCCCAGCATTCATTTAATGGCCGGAAGTGTACCATGTTAACAACCGGTTGTCATGGTAAGCAACGCGCTTACCATCAGGACTTACGAAAAACCCCAATCTCTTCGTTATAAACATTTTTCAATTCGGTCATTTAGTTAGTCTAAACTCCCTCATCGAAAAATGTTTATGCCTCGATCTTGAGGTTTTTCATAAGTCCTGACCATTTAACAACAACCCAAGCCTTTGTTGTTTTTTTTGACCAATTGACTTATAATGCTTCGAGGTCAATTAATCGGTAAGTCCATGAAAAAGATTTTCATTCCCCTCCTCCTATTAATCGCTACCATCACGGGGCTTTATTTCTTTCACCCACAAACGCCAAAATCGGACAAACCGATAGTGACGCCCGTTTCCTTCAACGATTTACCGAACTGGGGTGGAAAATCTTTCAAACAATCGTTTCAGGTGTTTCGCAACAGCTGTGCCGTATTCATCAAACAAGATCCTAACAAGTCATTAGATACCGAGATTATCAATCTTTCTGTCAAAGACATGTTGCCAGCCTGTAAAAAAGCCTTATCTCAAAAAAAAATCACTTCCAAGCAAGCTGCTAACTTTTTTAAAACCTGGTTCCAGCCCATTGAAGTCAAGCAACCCGACAACAGCCCAACCGGCTTATTCACAGGCTATTACGCGCCTCTTTTATCAGGAAGCTTGAAAAAAACAGACAAGTACACAGTCCCTATTTATACGCTACCCAAATCGTTAATTCGATTGGACCTAAGCAAGTTTGATGCGAATCTTGACAAAAAGACGTTGGTAGGCCGTATCCAAAATAATGAGTTTCTTCCCTACCATGACCGAGAAGCCATCAACAAGGGCGCATTAAAACATGTACCGGTGCTTGTCTGGGTCGAAAACCGGGTCGACCGATTATTCTTAGAAATTCAAGGTTCGGGTATTATTCAGTTTGATAATGGCAAGCGCATGTATGTTGGCTATGCGGGTCAAAATGGCCAACCCTACACCGCCCTTGCGGGCGTGTTAATCCGTGAAGGGGTGATGACCAAAGATAATGCTTCCATGCAAGCGATTCGTCGCTATTTTGAAGAACACCCTGAAAACATAGATGGCTATTTAAACCAAAACCAATCGTTTGTCTTCTTTAAAGACTTAAAGCAAAAAGCAGCGCTTGGGGCACAAGGCATTGCCTTAACTGCTGGTTACTCACTAGCGGTTGATAGACGCTATGTTCCCATGGGACTTCCAGTTTGGTTAAGTACCTCTTACCCCGATAATGTCAATGATCACCACCAACCGTTCCACCGGTTAATGATCGCCCAAGATACCGGCGGTGCGATTAAAGGTCCTATTCGTGGGGATGTTTACTGGGGTGCCGGCGAAAAGGCCACCTACACAGCCGGCCATATGAAAAACCCGGGTCGATGGTGGCTCCTCATACCCAAACAACGATGGTCTGAGCAGCCAAAGCCTTCGCATTAAGCAGACTTTAAAGCAGAGTCCATTTCATCTTCTGATGACTGCGGCCATTGAACAGTCGCCAGTGTTCGCAGCAAACCAACCACTAAACAGCATTGTGCCGCATAATAGGTAAGCATAATGGCAAAAAAGTGCATTTGAGCATGATAAAAAAATTCATCCATAGCAACAAGGCAATCCGAAATGACAAATAATCCCGCCCCGATTGCGCATAATCGATGAACACGCATCGCCAAGAGTGTCATGGTTAATATAACCGCCATGTAAACTAACACGGGGATTAATTTATCACCGAGAAACGGCCATAGATAGACAATGAATAGTGCGGCACCGATTAGGGCAACACTCGTCCACAAGCGTGTGGATACTTGCTTTATCTGAGCATGTCTTGGCGATTTGAGAATCCGTTGATAGAGCATGATGTAGCTAACATGGGCGAATAAAAAAGACCCTAACCCTAATTCAAGTTGTTTCGCAAGTGGCAAGGTTAAAGCAATATCCCCTAAAGCGGATAAACACAAAGCGGCCATCAGTAAATACTTACCGTTAGAGGGCAATGTTGACAAAGCAACGATGAATAACAATGCAACAATAGGTAACGGCTTTATGAGGGTGTTAATGGGGAAAGGCCATGTCCCAAAACTACTTAAATAAATGATTGCCAATACTATAAATGAGGTATATCCCCAACGTTGGTATGAAGTCATCGCTTGTCCTTGTCTATCATGCCCTCTAGCTGCTAAACTTAAAATAATCAGGATCTAGGGGCGTTCCTAGGCTTTACTCAACCCACTTATCTATTCATTATGTCAGAAACTATTTTTATTGCCACTGCCAATCGAGGCAAAATCGCCGAATTTCAACAAATGTTAACCGATAAAACCATTGTTAGCTTTGTCGACACTAATTTCCCATCGCCAGAAGAAACGGGGTTAACCTTCATTGAAAACGCGCTCATCAAAGCACGCTTTGCCAGCGAACAAACGAAGCTTCCCGCTTTAGCCGATGATTCAGGGTTAGTGGTGCCCGCGCTACAGGGAGAGCCCGGCATCTATTCAGCTCGCTATGCCGGCGAAGATGGGAATCACGCTGCCAATATGGCGAAGTTATTGGAGAAAATGGATAACTTCCCACCTGAAAAGCGACAAGCGTATTTTGTCTGCGTGTTGGTCTATCTTCAACATGCCCATGACCCTATGCCACTGATTGCCGTCGGTGAAATGCAAGGTCGGATACACCACCACCCACAAGGCCAAGGCGGCTTTGGTTATGACCCCATTTTTTTTCTACCTGAGTACCAATGCACCGCTGCAGAAATAGCCCCCAAGCTTAAAAATGCCATTAGTCATCGCGGCAAAGCCTTAGCGATTCTTCGTGAGAAACTCTATGGGGGATAGCATTGAAACACTGCTGCATAAAGCGCAACATTGGCAACATCAACAACAATTTAACCAAGCGATTGACTGCCTAAAACGCCTTCTATCAATCGACCCCAATCAGGTTGAAGCCCTTCATCAACTCGGTTTAGTATATATTCAAACGGATGATATCGCCAAAGCCGTTGAGGTATTTGAAAAAACAGTAGCGCTCGATACGGATAACCCCAACGCCCACCATCATCTTGCCAATGCTTATAAGATCCAACATCACTTTGCAGAAGCCGACAAACATTATCAAATTGCCTTGTCTCTAAACCCTGACTATGTGGAAGCACACCATAATTATGCCGGATTATTGATGCACTATGACCAGTATCAAAGTGCCCTGCAGCATTTTCATAAAGCATTACAACTTAGACCCGATTTCCATGATGCGCATTTTAATTTAGGCTTATTATTCTTAAAGCAACAAAACTGGGACGCAGCAAGGCGCCAATTTAATAACGTCTTAGCATTAAACCAAAACAACCTAAAAGCCCATTTTTATGCAGGCGTACTGGCCTTACGAAACGAGGATTTACCGCTAGCAAAAAATCACTTGTTGCAGGTCATCAAAGACAACCCGGAGCATATTGATGCGTTAATAAATCTGGGGGTTATCGCCTTAAAGATGAAACAAGAACAACATGCCGTTGATTATTTTACCAAAGCACTGGCTATTGATAACCGTAAAGAAGAAGCTAAAAGTAATTTAGCGGCCACCTTTATCCATCATCACCGCTATGAGAATGCATTAATCCACTATTTGGAGTTGATTAACGACCATCCAAACAACCTCGAGTATCTCTATAATACGGCGGTTGCTGAAATGGCCTTAGGGCAACTTAGCAACGCGGAGAAGCATTTTCAGCAATGCCTAAGGCTCGATGCGAACCATGCGGCTTCGATCAATAATTTAGCCGCGATATGCATGCGTCTTGATAAAATTGACGAGGCAAAAGCATTATTAAACCGGGTACTAGAAATTCATCCGGATGATGTCATTTCAAAACACATGCTGGCCGCCATTAGCGATGAAAATAAACCCCAGCCGACATGCGTGGAGTATGCCAAAAATTTATTTAACAATTACGCGCTTTATTATGATAAACACGTGCAAAATCAACTTGACTATCAAGTTCCCCACGTATTTAAAACACTGTTACAAACCCATCATCTGACCCACTTCGACCGTGCTTTGGATTTAGGGTGTGGCAGTGGTTTATTGGCTGAGGCAATTCACCCTTTTTGCTCGGAAATAGACGGGGTGGACATTTCTGAAAACATGATTGAATTGGCAAAAGCAAAACAATACTATCATACCCTCTACTGCGATGAGATGATTCATCATCTGCAGAGTCATTCCCAAAAATACCAGATCATCTTTGCGGCCGATGTGCTACCATATTTTGGCGAGCTCGAACCACTGATGAATTTAATGGCTGATAGGTTAAACGATAACGGTTTTCTGCTGTTTAATACTGAAGTTTCAGAAACAAGGCCTTGGTATCTTCAAAAAACCGGACGGTTTGCCCATAGCCAATCCTATATCGAACAGATTAGCCAAGCCTTTAAAGTGCTCGATCTTCAATCCGTTTTTGGACGTAAACAAGCCAATCAATGGTTAACTGTCAATGTTTTCTTACTGAAAAAACTATAACACCGTGTGAAATTTTAACTATACCCATGATCATCCAAAACGCGAGGATTTATGCGCCGTTAACGTTTTGCAGGGCGAAAGAGAAAAAGTAGAAAACTCGCATTTTCAATGATCACAGGTATATAATTGATAATTGATGAAAACATGGCAAGGTATGTCACCCATGGTAAAACGCAGCAAGAAAGCCTGGCAAATAGCCGCAATAAGCCTCTCTTTTATATTCTTTATTGTCCTGTTATATATCGATCATAAAAAAGGACATGCCGATTATATCGGTGAATTACACCAACTGAACACTGAAATCCGCCAATCGTTTGACTCACAGATACAATCCCTGGTTGATAAATTGCCAACCCTTACTAACACCATCGCTCCTTTAAATCAATGCTCAAAGAAAACACTAGAAGCGTTAGGCAATTATGCCTTTGCCAATCCGCAATTGTCCACCATTGCGGTAAAAAGCAAAAGCCTTTCGAGCTGGTGTATTAGCCCCGAATTTCGAACGTTAATTCAGCCCAAATTAAGGGGTAACACAACCAAATTAATTGGCCCAGTCACCCACACCAAGACAAAGGAAACTTTCTTTATCCTCCAATATCCGGGAAATGATGACATTACCTATCAATTATATATCCTAAAATCCGTGCTATTAAATGCCATTAATCTCCCAAGCCCTTTGATTAACAGTACCGCTTTAATAACCAAAGATGAACGCATCCTCCTCGAAACAAACCCCTCGGTCAATGATGCAAATCAGCATGCTTCGCTAGAAAGCTCCGAACCGTCAAAACTCTTACCCAATATTCTTATCCATCTTGACGCCGATGAAGCATATATTCAAAGTGGCAATAGTAAAAAATTGTGGTCATTGCGACTTTTAAGCATTGCCGTTGCAGGGCTGTTTCTATTAGCTCTATTACTTCATATCAATCGTAGTTTTTCCTTAGAAAGCATCATTAAACAGGCACTGCGCAACGAGGAGTTTTACCCGGTTTTCCAACCCGTCATTGATGCAAACACCCGACAAATCATGGGTGCGGAGCTGTTAATCCGTTGGCAAGATAAGCATGGCGAACACATCATGCCCAATCAGTTTATCGAGGAAGCAGAGCACAGCGGTCAAATTGTGCCCTTAACGATCCAATTAATTGAGAGCGCGTTTCAAATGTTAGGCAATTACCTGCAGGAAAATCGTTCATTTCATTTAGGCATTAATCTATGTCATGCCCATTTTGCCGATGAAACTTGGCTACAAACGTTGATTGCCCTATGCCAGCAGCATGACATCGAACCCAGCCAAATCATGCTGGAAGTAACGGAACGAACGATTATGGATAGTGGGGAGCTGAATCTTTCTCAACACATGAAAGCGATGAAGGACAAGGGCTTTCAATTAGCTATTGATGATTTTGGTACCAGCCATGCAAGCATCAGTTATCTACGCCATTTTCCCCTTGACTACCTAAAAATCGACATGATGTATGTCCACGCCATTGGAACGGGTGCTGTCACCGAAGCCTTGCTACCACCCATTATTTTAATTGCCAACCAGTTAAACTTAAAGATAATCGCCGAAGGCGTTGAAACAGAGGAACAGTTTAACTACCTCAAAGAGCGCCAAGTTGATTACATTCAAGGATGGTATTTTTCCAAAGCGTTGGGCGCGGATGATTTGGTTAAGCGGATAGTCCATAGTGAGTCGGCTTTGCCGAGTGATTGATCCCCGGATTTCGGCTACGCCTTCATCCGGGCTTCGATTCTTAGGTCTCTCAATACAATACTTACGACACCAATTTGCGATAATCTTCGGCAATCGCTTCTGCATCGTGCGGTGCTGTGAAAAATGCGTTTAATTCACCTTTGGGATTAAAGACAATGATTGCCCCGCTATGCTGAATATCATAGTTTTCAGCAGGTTTCCCTTGCTTGGGCAATACTTTGGTATAAACCACGCCCATCTCACGAGTCATGTGTTTAATTTTAGCTTGGCTGCCCCGTGCCCCATAAAACCGCTTATCAAAAGATAGCACATAGTTCTTTAGTTTTTCTAAGTTATCCCGGGCAGGGTCAATGCTTATCATCACCACTCGCGGAGCGGGATGAATTTTCTTTTCCAGGATTAATCGATACGTTTTTCCGAGTTCTGCCATGGTAGTAGGACAAACATAACCACAATTGGTAAAACCAAAAAACACCATGGTCCACTGCCCCTTCAAATGCTCATTATCAAACGTCTGACCATCGGTTCCAGTCAGCTCAAACGTGCTAACTGGCCGAGGCTGCTTTAAATAGGTGCCATGAAAGGTGTTAGGATCAATTTCTTTTTTGAATTGAATATGTTGAAAGAGAAACACGCCTGCAAATAAGGCTGCCAATCCGATTAAGGCAACAACGGTCGCCGTTTTACGTGTTGAATTGAGAGACATAACAAATTCCTATAGATAATGATCAACCAGCAATAGAACAAATAATATCATTAAATAAACAATGGAGAAGCGAAAAGTCTGCATTGCTATGCGAGGTTGATGGTGACGATACAGCCGCCAAGCCCATTGCAAGAAGCGACCACTTAACAGGGTCGCGCCAACAGCGTAGACCAAACCGCTCATACCAACAGCATACGGTAATAATGTCACTGAAAACAATAACAGGCTGTATAATAATATGGATAAACGAGTAAAGGCAATGCCATGTGTCACAGGCAGCATGGGTATTTTGGCATCTTTATAATCGTCAAACCGATAAATGGCGAGCGCCCAGAAATGCAGCGGTGTCCAGGTAAAAATAATGAGAACTAACAAAAGGGCTTGGCCATCAAGGTGGTTGGTAACAGCAGTCCATCCCAATAAAGGAGGAGCCGCGCCTGCTAGTCCACCGATAACGATATTTTGTGGGGTAGCACGTTTGAGATAACCCGTGTATACCAACGCATAGCCTATCAAGGTCACAAACGTTAATATTGCGGTCAGTTGATTCACGTAGACCGTCAAAATAAATAAACCGATTGCGCCAATAGCAATGGCAAAGATTAGCGCTTGCTTCACGGTGACTCGGCCTTGAGCAACCGGCCGCTTTTTAGTACGTGCCATGATGGTGTCGATGTGGCGATCTAACATATGGTTGATCGCAGCAGCGCTACTTGCACATAAGGCAACGCCAATAAGTGCATTGAAAAATAAGGATGGCGCGATGCCCCCCGGTACGGCGAGGAACATGCCAACCACCATGGTTAACAGCATCAACGCCACCACTTTAGGCTTGCATAACTCAATATAATCACGCCAGTCTGTCAGTTTGGGCATCGAATCAACGATCATCCGTCCTCCTTTGCATCACGATAGCGAGCATAGCCATTAAGGAAGCTAACAACATGGCAGCGACACCATTATGAGCCACTGCCACGGGCAGCGGTAGTCGATACATGACATTGGCGATACCTAAGCATATTTGCATCACTAAAAGCAATCCTATAAAGATGGCGCAAAATCGTTGCAACTCATTATGGCTTGTTCGATAAATAAAAATTGACAAGCCAAACAGATATATCGCTGTCACCATTGCCCCAATACGATGAATCATCTGGATGGTAACACGTATTTCGCTATCTAACAGGCCGCCTTGATAATTTTCCCCAATTGACGTAAATAAATTAAACCCTTGGCCAAGATGCAATGAAGGCAGCCATAATCCGTTGCACTTTGGAAAGCCAACACAAGCAATACCAGCATAATTAGCACTCACCCAACCGCCCAGTGCAATTTGGCAAAATACCACAAAAATGCCACCTAATACCCAATATAATTGCCGCGTCAATTGGGTATCAGAAGGGTTGGTAATCTTGACGTTGTAGTAACAAAGCAAGGAAAAAATGGTCATGCCACCCAGCAAATGACTCATAACAACCACAGGTAATAATTTCATCGTCACAGTCCACATGCCAAGGGCTGCTTGTAAAATAACCAAACAAACGATGATAGCTGGCATTCGCCAATAAGCAAAGCGATCACGAATGCGAAGGTACAGTGCACGGATTGCGATCAATAATAATAAGAAAGCTAAACTACCCGCGACATAGCGATGGACCATTTCAGTCCATGCTTTCACTTGTTCCACCGGCACGTCTGGGAAGTTAGCCTGAGCGACTTGCAAGGCACTTGCTTTATGAGGCAAGACCATATGCCCATAGCACCCTGGCCAGTCGGGGCATCCTAAACCCGCATCTGTTAATCGTGTATAAGCCCCTAGCGTCACCACAACCAATGCCAAAAGCATGGCGCTAAATACACTATATTTTAACCACTTATCTTGAACCATAAGGTGCTCTACTGTTCAGCTAGTTTGATTAAATGCTTTAAGTCTTTGAATATCGACTTTTGTTGGGCATTTAGCGGGTAATATAAAACCATAAAATTGTGTGGATCAACAATAAATAAGCCTTTGAGGTAATTACGGATGGATAAATTCTCCCTGTCGGTCGAAGATAGGATTTGACTCGTCATCGCCATGTCTTTCATTTGGTTTTGTATGATTTTATCTGGAAGCAGTGAAGGATCCGTGACCATTAAGCGCAAATCAACCTCGCGAGACAGTCGCCCTAATGCCAGGCGGACGCGTGCTAATTTATCAAGCATGGCTAAACATCGCCCGCTGCACTGTTGATCAGAAACGAGCAACAAATGCCATTTTTTTTGGGTAAGGCTATCTAATTTAATCAACGGAGAGACGAGTTGACCCTTATTGCTAGTTTGACCAACGAGCCACTGGGGATGCTGATATAGCAATGCGGCTAAGCACCCTGGCAAAATAAACAATAGGAATAGCAATGCTAATTCCGTTGACTTGGTTCTATTCAGATTTTGCGTCATACTGCTTCTTTATAAAATAACTCAACATAACACCCAAACCAAAGGCCATAACGAACCATTGAATGGCGTAGCCAATATGCCGGTTTGGTGACATGGCTACAATGGGCCAAGCCCGAATGAAAATGTCACCCTCCGGTTTTAGCCGCAACGTGTAATTAGCCAGCGGTTGGGGCAATAAATTACTAAGCGCATCCATATCGATTTGTTCTAATAAATAACGTTCACCTTGGCGAATCTCAAGCTGCGGTCCTAGGCGCCATGAATTGTTTTTAGGGTAATACACATAGCCATTGAGGGTTGTTGACTGCGTTGGCGTTACAATTTTGGGTAATCGTTGACGCGTCACATCACCAGCTACCCAACCACGATTAACCAAGACAATCAAACCCTCAATGGTCTCGAATGGCGAGATAATATCATAACCAAACTGATGATGATAATGTTGATTATCCAGATATAACAACGGCGACAGATATCGACCTGTTAGTTTGATTGGCTGATACTGCGCAGGTTTGCTGTTTTTAGATAAAAACGTTGGTTTTTCATTCGCTAATTGCTGATGCTGTCGAACCATTTCCCTTTTTTGATCCGCTCGATGCATTTGCCAAAAACCCAAACGAACACAACTGATGATCGCAACGACCGTCAAAGAGAAAAAAATCCATAGTCTTGATGAAAAACGGGCCATAATGACAAAACAATGAAAATTTGACGGCAATGGTATCATAAAAATTTGCCAAAACGTAGTCTTGTTGGGATTCAATTAAATCCGCACGAAATGGTGTTCCCGCATTATGCAGCGCTAATGCGGGCAACGATTTCGACGATTTCCAATGATTTTTCTATTCCGGTGGAGGAAAGATTATCCCAATAGTCCTAACTTTTTAACTGTATCACGTTCTTCACGTAATTCGTTTAATGTGTTGTTAAATTTTGCCATAGCAAACGCATTAAGGGTGAGACCTTCCACCACTTTCGTGTGATAATAATCGGTAAAACTATCATGGGTGGTCACACAGGGGAATGAAAAGATTAACCCTTCATCCACGCCATATTCCCCTTGTGAACATTTGGCCATCGAAAACATTTCATTGGCCGTTGTTTCATTAATCAGATGACTGACCCCTTGAACAATGGCATTGGCAGCAGAAGCAGCAGATGATGCGCCGCGTGCTTTAATAATGGCAGCCCCTCGCTGTTGAACCGTGGTTAAAAAGTCATTTTCTAACCATTTCTGATCGCCAATCACTCTTGCAGCCGGTTGTCCATCAATCATCGCATTGGAGAAATCCGGGTACATCGTAGGAGAGTGGTTACCCCAGATCACCATTTTTGTGACTTCAGTAATATCAACATCCGCTTTCTTCGCCAACTGCATTCGAGCGCGAAGCTCATCTAACATGGTCATGGCATAGAAACGATCATTTGGAACATCTGGGGCAGCGTTCATAGCAATCAACGCATTGGTGTTACAAGGGTTACCCACCACAAATGTGCGTACATTCTGAGAGGCATTGTCATTAATCGCACGACCTTGTTTGGTAAATATGCCACCATTAATTTCTAACAAATCGGAACGCTCCATGCCTTGTTTACGGGGAACAGAGCCAACTAATAAAGCCCAGTTCACACCTTCCATGGCTTGATTGATATCGGAGGTATAGCGAATTGCTTTTAGCAAGGGGAAAGCACAATCTTCTAGCTCCATGACGACGCCTTCTAAGGCTGGCATCGCTTGCTCAAGCTCTAATAAATTCAATTCCACATCCACTTTAGGGCCAAACATTTGCCCAGAGGCGATTCGGAATAATAAAGCATAACCGATTTGACCTGCTGCCCCAGTGACTGCGACTCGAACGCGTTTATGGTTCATGATGTTTCCTTCTATTCTGATTGTTGTTTTAACCAATGTTGTACAATATATAACGCAGCAATGCTGCGGGATTCAGAAAAGTCAGCTTCATGCAATAACTGCTCTGACGTTTCAATTGGCCACTCAATTACCTCAATTGGTTCAGGTTCATCGCCTGGTAACACGGAGGGGTAGAGATCCGTGGCCAACACAACATCCATGTGCGCACCAAAATAACCTGGTGCCAAGCTCATTGAGCGAAGTAGTTTCAACTCACGCGCGGCAAAACCCACTTCCTCTTGTAACTCTCGATTTGCCGCCTCAAGCATCGTTTCGCCTGGATCGATCAATCCCTTCGGAAAGGCTAATTCATATTTTTCGGTTCCAGCAGCATATTCCCGAATCAAATAGAACGCATTATTGTCATTTATGGCGATAATAATAACAGCGCCCATGCCCGGACCATTGCCGCTGATTCGCTCAAATTGTCGAACAGCGCCGTTACTGAACTGTAAGTCCAATGCTTCAATTTTAAAAAGCTTTGACCGGGCAATCACTCGAGATTGGTGACAAACCGGTTTTTTTCTGGACATAAATTTATCCTGATTTAAGTCTTAATCATTATAATTAATTCTGCCAAAATTACCACCAGCACTGACATAAATCCTCGCGTTTTGAATGATCACGGGTATATGATAAAATTTAGCAAATGCTATAACGAACGATCCAATGCTACCAACAACGCTCTATATTCATATTCCTTGGTGCATCCAGAAATGCCCCTATTGTGATTTTAATTCTCATCGCAAACCCGAAACATGGCAAGAAGATCCGTATATCGATAAGTTACTTGCTGATTTAAAACAAGATATTTTACGCTTTGGGGTTCGGCAAATAGATGCCATTTTTTTGGGTGGAGGCACACCCAGTTTATTGTCTGGTCAAGCCATTCACCGATTACTAAAAGGTGTCGCCCAACAGTTGCCCTTAACACAAAATTTAGAAATTACCATGGAAGCAAACCCGGGTACAGCTGAGCAACAACGCTTTTTAATGTATCGCCAAGCAGGTGTCAATCGCCTATCCTTAGGCATCCAAAGCTTTTGCCCACAACAATTAAAAAATTTAGGAAGAATCCATAATGCCGAAGAAGCCTATAAAGCCATTGATATGGCCAGAAGTGCTGGATTTGACAACCTTAATTTAGACATCATGCATGGGTTACCCAATCAGACCCTTGAACAAGGGTTGGATGATTTAAAAAAAGCCATCGCCTTTCAGCCCAATCATATTTCATGGTACCAACTCACGTTAGAACCAAATACCCTCTTCTATAAAAAGCCCCCCAACCTCCCCAGTGACGATGCCTGTGCTGTGATCGAAGAAATGGGCTTTCATCTCCTTAGCCAGCAGGGTTACCATCGCTATGAGATATCCGCCTTTGCCAAGCCAGGACGCCCCTCGCAACACAATCTTAATTACTGGACTTTCGGGGATTATTTCGGCATTGGCGCAGGGGCACATGGCAAGTTGACCTCTCTGGATGGCACCACCATTGTCCGCACTCAAAAAAAACGACAACCAAACGATTATTTAAAAGCGGCGGTTGAAACCCTAGCACAATCCCATTCGCTGGAACAAGCCGATATTTTATTTGAGTTTATGCTTAATACCTCTCGATTACAGCAACCGATTCCCTTGGCATTATTTGCAGAGCGAACTGGGTTGGAAATATCCTTACTGAAAGAAGGTCTTGACAGTGCAAGCAGTAAAGGGCTGATTCACTTTCAAGACGACCACTGGCAAATCACTGAATTGGGACGTCGCTTCACCAATGATTTGCAATCCTTATTTTTACCTAGTTAATCGTTAAGTGCATATACCCACCCGCGAGCAATCCCTGTCAGCCTAACTGATTGGTATTACTATTTAAATGTCATTTTTTTCTTGCATATTGATTTAAAGTTGATATGATGCATGTGGCTCTATTTAAAAGGATGTAATTATGAATAAATTTCTTTCCCTTTCTGTTTTAACACTTTCCACGTCTATTGCTTTTGCGTCACATCTTGAAATTACTGGACAAGTTGATGTCAAGATTCCAGCCAAAGATAAGAATGGAGAGCAAAAAACCTATAAATTTAAGTTACCCAAATACAATCTAACACCCGAAGTACGCAATAAAATCAAAATGAAACTAAAGCACTACCCTTCTAACGTTTACCAACAAAAAGTGCCTAAGTTTGCCATGGAACTTCCACCTAAAGTTGATTTAGGGATGGAAGGAACACCCGTGCTAGACCAAGGGGCACATGGTAGCTGCGTCACATTTGCGGTATCAGGTGCTATCAATGCCACTTTAGGTGCTGGTGACTATGTTAGTCCCCTTTGCAGCCTTGAGTTGGGCGCAACACTGGCCATCAATGATGAAATTCCTTTCAGTGGTTGGAATGGTTCTTATGGTGATATCGTGTTGAGCCAGATGATGACATACGGTGTTGTTAGTAAAAACCATCAAAAATATCATGGTTGTGCAGGCGTGTTCACCTATCCCGAAGATGATGAAATGAGCGAAGGCCGACCAATGGATAAGGCCGAGTATATGAAAGCCAGTATTCCCATTAAAGATGTGGTCCAATGGGATATGTTGATGAGTGACTTTGGCATTCGCTTAACCAATCAAGATGGCATGTTTGATCCAGCTTGGATGGCCAAAGAAGAATTAGCCAAAGGTCACCGATTAAGCATTGGCATGCTTTTAGATGTCAATTATGGCATTGCAGGGGCGGTAGGAACGCATAAAGCGTACTATGACACTTGGATGATCACGCCTGAAATTATCATGGACGCAATAAGCGGTGATATCTATGCTGGTCATGAGCTTGTGGTCACAGGCTATGATGATAATGTCATCGTTTATGATGATAATGGCTATTACAATAAAGGGGTCTTTAAAGTCAGAAACTCCTGGTCTCCCTACATTGGTGATCAAGGTGATTTCTACATTACTTATGACCACTTCAATATTTTTGTAGGCGAAATGCACGCCCTTTACTTGAAAAAATAATCCTATCAGATCGCCCGTTCTTTCATATAACTTCCTTCATTTTTCCTTCTCCCCAGACATGGGGAGAAGGTGCCCGCAGGGCGGATGAGGGGTTACCGAATCGAAGTGGTTATTTTGATGGGTAGCACATTGTACTTGAGATGCTATTAGGAAAATTTGAAATTTGTTGTTCTCCCTTTTGCCCGGCATTGCCGGGCTTTTTTTTCTTTGCAATGCGGTTTAAAAAAGCGCATAATAACCCTTTTGCCGGTTTGCCATCATCATGAAAGATCAGCTTATTGCCTTGTTAGAACAAACCATTGATCAATTAAAAGTGGAAGGCTTTATTCCGGCCGAAACACAGTTATCCATTAAATTGGAGCGTTGCCGTGATAGCTCTCATGGTGATTTTGCATCCAATATCGCGATGATACTGGCAAAGCCCTGCCAAAAAGCACCCAAGCAGGTTGCCCAAACCATTGTTAATCGTCTAGCAAATCACCCACAAATACACAAAGTTGAAATTGCTGGGCCAGGATTTATAAATTTTCATCTCAAAGCAGACTCTTTAAATACTGTTATCGCGACTGTTTTAGATAAAAAGGAACATTTCGGGGAAAGCACAGTCGGCCAAGCTGAGCGTGTGCTGGTTGAATTCGTGTCTGCCAACCCCACAGGGCCTTTGCATGTGGGCCACGGTCGAGGGGCAGCGATCGGCGCATCGTTATGTAACCTTTTGAATTTTGCTGGTTATGAGGTAACCCGCGAATACTATGTGAACGATGGCGGTCGGCAAATGAATATTTTAGCCGTTAGCGTATGGATGCGTTATCTGCTGATGTTTGATGAATCCCTCCCTTTTCCCAGAAACGGGTATCAAGGCGACTATGTCGTTGATATTGCTAAACAATGCCTGGATGAAGTCAATGACCAATATGTTGTTGAGTGGGCTAAAATCAAGCCAAGCCTCCCTGCTGACGAATCCGAAGGTGGTGATAAAGAGCAATATATCGATGCGTTAATTCACGCGGCTCAACAGGCCATTGGCGAGGAAGGCTTTGGCTATTTCCATCACAAGGCGCTCACCGACGTTTTAGACGACATTAAAGAAGACCTCTCAGAATTTGGCGTTCATTTTGACCATTGGTACTCAGAAAAATCGTTGATGAGCAAGGGTAAAATTGATGATTGCATCGCAGATTTTAACGCCAAAGATCTGACCTACGAGCAGGATGGTGCGCTCTGGTTTCGTGCGATGGATTTTGGCGATGAAAAAGACAGAGTCATGCGTCGTGCTAATGGCCAAGTGACCTATTTTGCATCCGACGCAGCCTATCATTGGGATAAATACCAGCGTGGTTTTCAACGGATTATTGATTTATTTGGCGCAGACCACCATGGCTATGTTAGTCGTATTCGTGCAGCGGTTGAAGCACTCGGCCATGATCCGAAATCCATGGATGTGTTATTGGTGCAATTTGCAATCCTCTACCGAGGGCAAGAACGTGTGCAAATGTCAACACGCAGCGGTTCCTTTGTGACCCTTCGTGAACTACGAGAAGAAGTTGGTAACGATGCGGCGCGCTTTTTTTATGTCATACGCAAAGCAGAACAACACATGGACTTTGATTTAGAACTCGCGAAGTCAAAATCCAATGAGAACCCGGTTTACTATATCCAATATGCGCACGCACGAATCTGCAGTGTCTTTGCGCAACTAGAAAAGCGCGGTTATCAAGTCGACCAAAACCTTGGCCTTGATCATTTGCAGCTGTTAGACAGCGATTATGAACAAACCCTCATTCAAACCATTTCCCGTTTCCCGGAAGTGGTTGAGCGTGCGGCAGTTTTACGTGAACCACACTTGGTAGCCTATTATTTGAAAGAATTGGCAACAGCACTCCATAGCTATTATAATGCCATCATACTCTTGTGTGAGGATATCAATTTACGCAATGCCAGAATGTGCCTATTATTAGCCGTTAGGCATTGTCTCGCGAATGGGTTACAATTATTGGGTGTTAGTGCACCTAAGAGCATGTAAATGGTTGCAAAAAAAAGAACGTCACAACGCACATCAACAAAAACGCCACCCTCAGGCACGCTATCTTTAGTATTAGCCTTCCTGATTGGTTATGCTGTTGCTCATGTTTTTGATATCAATTTTATTGGTCGACAACTCGATCATGTGATGATTGAGAATAAACAACCGGCCATTCAACAAGCCCAGACAAAAGTAACATTACCCAAACCAAAATTTGAATATTATGCCCTCTTGCAAAAAGAAGGGGCTGCCAATAATCCAAGCAATCATAGTGATAAAAAGCAATCCACGATTGAAGTACGTGAAGCAAACCCATTAGCGCCTATCCGACAAGACAATCATACTTACATACTTCAGCTCGCCTCGTACTTTAAAAAAGAAGATGCTGAGCGAATGAAAGCCGAGTTAATCTTACAAGGTCGCCAAGCTAGTATTCAAGAGCATAAAAGCGACAACCGTACCATTTATCGTCTCGTGGTTGGACCATTCAAACGCAAAACAGAAGCAGAAAAAGAACAAGTTGATTTAGCAAGGCAGCTACACGTGATGGGAATGATACGGCAAACTCAGTTGTCCTAAGAGGAGTTGTATGCCACACCAATTAGTATTTACGCTTGGCATAACCTGCCAAAACTGTGTTGGCACAGTCAATATTGCCTTAAGAGAGTTAAATTTTTTAGAGCATGGCTTAAGCAACCAACGCATTGATCTTACTCAAAAAAAACTATTTATCGACTACGATCCAACCCAAACCCAATTCGACATCAAGGCAGTCCAGCAAAAAATTATTGATACCATAGATAGCTATGGTATTGAGTGCCAAATGCATGCTATCGAAAAACCAAAACGCTCTTATCACTGGCTACTGGGTGCTATCGGCTTATCAGCAGGCCTTGCGTTGATGATGTTGACCTTTTTCACGGGCGGATTAACACTCCCTTGGATGCTCGCTATAGGAATTGGTAGCTCGGCACTCACTGTCTTATTAGGGTATAACAGCTTTATCAATGCCTACGTTCATGCTCGCTATAGTCGAACCATGACCATGGATACCTTATTTACCATCAGTACCCTAACGGTATTGGCGGTATCACTCACGTCTATCTTTATTCCTGGGTTGCCCATAATGTTTGAAGCCGGGCTCATGTTATTTGGTTTTCGCCATATTGGCTTAGCAATCGAAGAAGCAATCAACCACAAAACCGGAGTACAACAAAACTTTACCGATCGCATTGCAAAAAAAATAAAGTTAACCACTGGCCAGACTATTGAGACAAGTCAGATTCAAGTGAATGACGAAATATTTCTCGCTAATGGACAGGTGTTGCCCGTCGACGGTTCTTTTATCAATGCGACACCTAACATTCGAAATGATATCCTGACTGGCCACGATCACCCCTACAAAACAACACCCAATCAAGTCATTAATGCAGGTGCTGTTATCGAGGATGCCAATCAAACTTTCATTTTCAAAGCCCATCAATCGGTTGGCAATTCCTATTTGGCTAAACTGGATAATTTATTACTTTCTGCCCAACAAAACAAAGCGCCCATTGAACAGTATACCGATAAATTGCTCAACTATTTCATACCGGGTGTCTTAGCGATTGCCCTGTTATCAGGCCTTGTCATTGGCTTTTGGATATCCCCCATCATGGCTGTGCAATGCGCTGCAACTGTTTTAGTCACAGCCTGCCCTTGCACCCTTGGCATGATTGTCCCCATGACCATGAAAATTGGCATGCAAAAAGGACTGAATCATGGCGTGGCGTTTCAAACGCGGGAAGCCATTGAGCAAGCCACTCATATTAATCAAGTGGTCTTTGACTTAAACGGCACACTAACCCAGGGCACTCCTCAAGTAAAACAATGTGAAATAAGCCCTTCTTTTCCAAACAATTTCCTATTTCAAATCCTGCTCAAACTGGAAAAAAAGGCAAGACACCCCGTCGGCAAATGCTTGGCAGCCTATGCAAAAACACAATGGCAAGGACTCGACAATCCCATATTCAACATGGCTGAAGTAGATGATTTGCATAATGGGCGCAAGCTTAGGATTACCATCAATGAACAGTCCCAGGAATACTGTATTGGCAATGCCCAATGTATGCGCGAACAAGGGATAGAACTCAACGAAAGCGACCACCAACCACGTATCTATCTCGCCGAGAATCAACGAATCATCGCTCAGTTTGTTGTCATCGACCCACTGCGCAAAGGCGCTTTGCAAGTAGTCAACCAGTTACAAAAAAGTGGTAAATCAGTTTACCTTTTAACCGGTGCCGATGATGCAACCGCTCATTTCTATGGTGGCTTGTTAGGCATTAGCAAAAGCAACCTATTCGCCAACCAATCACCGGAAGAAAAGCAATTGCTTATACAACGATTGCAACAAACAGGTCCTGTGGCAATGGTCGGTGATGGGGCAAATGATGCCGTGGCATTGGGCCAAAGTGATTTAGGCATTGCAATGCACTCCCATTTGAGTGATGCAATGACGAATCAACAAGCGAAAGTCCTCATTAGCGACTATTCGGTTCTACCCATCGGCCATCTCTTCCAAATTGCCCATCAAACCATGTCCACATTAAAACAAAATCTAGGCTTTAGCTTGGCCTATAACGTTGCGGCCTTGCTACTCACGGGTGGGGTGTTGACTGCTATTGGTTTTGCGATGAATCCAGCAGTCGGTGCAGGCTTAATGGTCCTACAAACCAGCATGATTCTGCTAAATACTTACCGATTAACCTATCAAGAGCTTCCCTCTCCACATCCTGCCGTCGTGGAAAGCGTCAGTTCGAATCGCACGCTATCGCAATTACAAGAAGCACCGGTTTATAATTTGGATCATCGGAAAAGCCCCCATGAAACGCTTGTTAGCGAGGTGGTTGAAACAATGCAGCCTGCCTGCCCGCAACCCACGCAAAAAGGGGGCAGCCATGATACTGACATAACACCAAGAGGATGTGGTTGTTGATTGTCGATTGTTTTAGGAAAGCGGGGGTGATTTCAACAGCCTTATCCATTACAATAATGCCTTTATTAAGAATAGCGGAGATATAATGCGCACCTCTGAATGGTTTGTTCCTACGTTAAAAGAAACCCCTAATGATGCGGAAATCGTATCGCATCAATTAATGTTGCGAGCGGGCTTAATCCATAAGCTTGGTGCAGGCTTATATACTTGGCTGCCGCTGGGTTTACGTGTTTTACGAAAAGTCGAAAACATTGTGCGTGAAGAAATGGACAAAGCGGGTGCTTTAGAAACATTGATGCCTGCTGTGCAACCCGCTGAATTATGGCAAGAAACGAAGCGTTGGGACACCTTTGGCAACCAATTATTAAAAATGCAAGATAATAGTGAACGACTTTATTGTTTTGGTCCAACCCATGAAGAAGTGATTACTGATATTATGCGCCATGAGTTGCGATCGTATAAGCAGCTTCCGCTCAATTTATATCAAATACAAACCAAGTTCCGAGATGAAATTCGACCACGGTTTGGGGTGATGCGCGCCCGAGAATTCATCATGAAAGATGCTTATTCTTTTAACCTAGATGATGCTTCGTTAGAAGAAAGTTATCAAAGCATGTACAATGCTTACTGTCGTATCTTTGAACGGATGGGATTAACCTTCCGTGCCGTGGAAGCCGATACCGGCGCCATTGGTGGCTCTAAGTCGCATGAATTTCAAGTCTTGGCAGACAGTGGCGAAGACATTATTGTCTATAGCGATAGCAGTGAATATGCCGCTAACCTAGAGCAAGCAACGTGTGTGTTACCCAATCCGAGTTCGCAAGGCACGAATCAAGCACTGACCAAAGTTGAAACGCCCAATGTCCGAACCATTGAGCAATTATGTCAACATCTCGCCTGCCAACCAGCGGAAACCATCAAGACATTAATTGTCAAAGGCACAGAATCCCCTTGGGTCGCCTTAATTATCCGCGGTGATGACACGCTTAACGAAGTCAAGGCGATGAAACTTGCGACCGTTGCATCCCCCTTACAAATGGCCACTGACGCCGACATGAAAGCGCTCAACTTGCCAGTTGGTTCGCTGGGCCCTGTTGGCTTATCCATGCCAATTATCGTCGATCATTTTGTGGCAGCGATGGATGAATTTATTAGCGGTGCCAATGAATGCGGCTATCACCATATACACGCTTGCTGGCAACGAGATGCGAAATACCACCATATCGCCGACCTACGTAACGTCAAAATTGGCGATAAAAGTCCCGATGGAAAAGGGTCCCTTAAAACCTGCCGTGGCATCGAAGTGGGACATGTGTTCCAATTGGGCGATAAGTATTCCAATGCGATGAAAGCAGAAGTATTAGATGAAAGTGGCAAGTTAATTCCGTTGAAGATGGGCTGTTATGGTCTGGGTATTAGTCGCGTGGTTGCCGCAGCGATTGAGCAGCACCATGACGACAAAGGAATTGTTTGGCCACAAGCACTTGCACCTTATCAAGTCGTGATTGTCCCCATCAACGGTCACCGCTCAGACCCGGTTCGAGAAGCATGTGATAATTTATACCAGCGCTTCATGCAACAAGGGGTGGAAGTGTTACTCGAAGACCGTAAAGAACGTCCTGGTGTGCTATTTGCCGACCATGACTTGATTGGCATACCCCATCGCATCGTCATCGGCGATAGGACATTAGCAGAAGGCAAAGCAGAATATAAAGCGCGAGTAGCTGACGAAAGCGAAATGATTGACCTAGACCGTATTGAATCATTTATCCTTGAGAAACTAATTGAGAAATAGCCCTAATCTCTTGTAGGTCGAGCCCAAACCTAATGGCACCTAGTTCAGGAAAAAGACTGAAGGCAACCAGTCATTTCGAGCGTCAGCGAAGCAATCCAGTTCGATCTCTGAACAGAAATCTGTTCTGGATTGCTTCGCTGACGCTCGCAATGACAGTGCTTTTAAGAAATCGCCCGGCAACAGCTCCACCAATGCTCTATATGTCTATGTTATTAACATATTGAAATATTGTTTGCATTTAATTTATTATCTTGATACCATTTGGTTCTTTTTTATCCATCTTGGATCATCTAAATACCTTTTTATTTGATTTCATCCAAGTGGATTTTGAATTTTTATCGAGAGAGTTAATGCAATGAAATGTTATTTTAATGAAATTACTTGGAATGATTCACCGGTTATTTGGAATACAGAGCCGGATAGCATGTTTGCCAGTTGTGATTATAATACGTTAGCGAACAACTTAGATCTGGATAGGTCTCAATTAAATGGCTATTTAGCAACATTTCCTGGCATTTTCATTGACGATAATATTGCCTATATCAACAGCCTAAGCTCATTCAAATTTCAACCCATCTCTCTTCTACAAACGAAACCAACATCAACTATGACAGACGCCCCTTTGTTATTTAAACGAAATAGTAACCCATTGAAATTATCAGAGACGATGAGAAAAGATCTACCCAAGCTCCCAGACCCGCATCTGGAAGTGATTCTAATGGGGCATCATGGCAATACAATAGCCTACCTCAAACTACAAGAAAACCGTATCAAGTTTCTCCATGACATACAAAAATTGCATTTACTCAATTCGAATAAACTCTATAGTTTAAGGGCTGAGTCCTATACCCTTATCCTTGGCCATATTCGTCAATCACAAATGCAAATCATTCATTCCCTATTTGATGAATTTTTATCCCCTGCTTTAAGAAAAGCCACCAATGATCAAAAAGATAACAAAGAATTGGAAGAGTTTTTTCAATCGGCCATCTTAAATGTGATGAATTTTGCATTTAATAAACAAAAAACGGTTTATGAAACCGTTGAAACTAACCCGTCGCCTGAGTTGGTGATACAGCATCGCAAGAACCGGCTAGCGTTAATGATGACTTTCTTTAATTTCTTTATCAACGAGATGCCAGTTGAAAGCTTGTCGATGAATCTATCCGAAAAGCAAGCCCTTCTATTATTTAAAATGAAAGCTGCGCTTTTAGATCAAAAACCAAAAATGAAAGAGAAATTAGACCAACTCGCATTATTAACCTTGTATTCAGGAATCTATTCTCAGCAATATGATAGTATGGTATTTGCTATATTAAATGGTTCTGAAACCGTTGATTTAGCCGCTCACAAAAAGGCGATTCGTGAGCGTTTGACAGGAAATGAGATGCTTGACGTGCTGTATAAGCAACTTCAGTCGAAGGGGTTACTGGGTGATACCCTGTTAAAGCCTATCCCTGAGATGAAATATATCCCGTTTGCTGATTTAGTGACAAAGATGTTTGAAGAGGCTAAATTAGGAAAACCGAGCAAGGAGGTTATTAATCGGATCCAAGACAATTTGATAAAAATCGTATTGGAATATTCGCCATCGTCTCTCGAAGGAAGCATCATTCAGCAAGATATTAAGTCCCAAGATATGCTCTACGTGGATGACTATTTTTACCAAAAATGCTTAGCCAGCAAATGGGTAGCGCCGACTGAAATACCCAAATCATCGGCAAAGTCATATATCGCCCCAAATCCATCATTATCACCGGTTAAATTAAGCCTAATTGACCAACCCGATTCACTCATCGATCACTTGCTGAACTGCTTTAAGTTAGCAGCGCTTGAAGGACATGCTTTGCCACCGTCAACTAATTATGTCAAAGGCATGTAAAATAACTATAACACGGCCTTTAATAGCCGTTGGGTGTAAGGCTGTTGAGGCTTAGTCATGATTTGGGTGACAGGCCCCTGCTCAACTAAGCTGCCCTTTTTCATCACCATCACATCATCAGCGAGGTAAGATACCACGCTCATATTGTGGGTGATGAATAAGTAAGCCATGTTATATTCTGCCTGTAAATCTTTCAATAAATTCAAAATCTGTGCCTGCACAGACACATCCAAGGCACTGGTCGGTTCATCACAAATCAATAAATGGGGGCGACAAGCGAGTGCCCTTGCAATGGAAATGCGCTGCCGCTGTCCGCCTGAAAATTGGTGTGGAAACCGATTTAAACAACTTTTAGGTAAATTGACTTGCTCAATTAATTCAAACAACCGCTTTTTAATTTTTGCAGAGGAATACCCTTGTGCGCGCATGCCTTCACTGATGATATCGCTAACACTCATGCGAGGATTCATGGAGGAAAATGGGTCTTGGAAAATAATTTGTGCCTGTTGACGGAATTGGCGTAACTGCTTTCGAGTCATTTTTTTTATGGATTGGCCATCGAAATCAATATCCCCTTGCCAATGAGTCAGCAGCATCATAATAGCGCGACTTATCGTGGTTTTACCACAACCTGACTCACCCACTAATGCCAACGTTTTACCACGATACAAATCAAACGATACATTGTCCACTGCCTGTAACCATCGACGTCGGCTTTTAAGCCACGATTTTTGTAGTGGAAACGTCACACTTAAATTTTGAACACTCAGCACTTTTGTATGATCCTCACGGCTAGCTGCAATATCAACATCGCTTATTTTAAGCGGCGGCAAGGATAGGGTATCCGGATACAAATGGCAGCGCACTTCCCCATCGTTGATTGGCTGCAAAGCTGGCTCAACACCCAAGCACGGTGGAAATTGATAGGAGCATCGCGGGTGAAATCGGCACCCTTTTGGCATGTCATCTAAGGTAGGAACACTCCCAGGAATCGCTGCCAGACGCTTTTGTCGATTGTGTAATGAAGGGATTGCGGCTAATAGTTGTTGCGAATAGGGATGTTTGACCTCAGTGAAAAAATCCTCTGCAGAGGCCATTTCGACTATTTGTCCTGCATACATCACACACACCTGTGAGGCCATAAACCGGACGACGCCTAAATCATGGGTTATCAACAGTAGACTCATGTGGTGCTGCTGTTGAATCCGTTTAAGCAATTTGAGAATCTGGGCTTGTACGGTAACATCCAATGCGGTGGTGGGCTCGTCTGCAATTAAAACATCCGGCTCACAAGCAAGGGCCATGGCGATGACAACTCGTTGCTTTTGCCCCCCTGATAGCTGGTGTGGGTATTGATTTAAACGATGTGCCGCTTCGGACATATCCACTTCTTCAAGGAGTTGTAACATCCGTTTGTTTAACGCGTTATTGCGAAGGGGTTGATGTGCTTTGATTGCTTCGGCTAGCTGTTGGCCAATGGTCAATACAGGATTTAATGCTGTCATTGGCTCTTGGAAAATCATCGCCACCCTTTTACCACGAATGTCGCGCATGTCCCTTTCTGGTAGCGTTAATAAGTCTTGGCCTTCTAACAAGACTTTACTTTGTTGGCCAAAATAGGCATTTTCCGGGAGCAACCGCATCAACGCCGAGGCCGTGATGGATTTCCCACAGCCCGATCCACCCAATAACGCAACCGTCTGCCCTGGCTCAAGTTCAAAGCGAACCTCATTGGTAGCCGGTAAAAAATGACTGACTTGTTCAAATTGAACGGATAAGCCATCGACCCTTAGATGGGACATGTATGAATATCCTTACTTAACAATGTATCGAAATATACCCCCAGAGCTAGCTCTTAGCATAGGCCTTAAACGACACTAACGTCAACTAGCAACCATAACACAGGTAAGGTATAATCGTTCTTTTTTTAAGAGAGCGATGATGAGACGGTTACTTGCTGCATTATTCCTAATTTGCATTGCCTGCCTAGGTCGTGCGGAGTCGACTGATCGATATTTAGTGGATGTCATTGTTTTTGAAAACAAAACGTTATTAGCAGATGCTGCTGAACAATCACTGGTTCCTGCTGTGTTGCCTCCTTCTGCCCACAGTATTCCACTTGAATTAGGGGATTATACAACACAACCCAACTATCATAATTTACCCCTCTCACAATCTGCCTTACAAAACACCTATTATGCGTTAAGTCGCAACCAAAATTATCATGTGCTTGCCCGATTCACGTGGCGCCAACCCATGGGTAGTCGCCGTGAAATTGATCTCCCTACCATCGGGAATAACCAATGGGACATTAGCGGGCGTATAAAAATCACCCCAAGTCGATTTCCATTCTTTAGCACCAACCTGTTGTTATCCAATGGCAGGAAAACCATTGCCCTAAGACATAACCAGCCATTAAAGCTCAAAGAAACGTATTACTTCGATCATCCCGTCGTTGGCATGGTTGTTCGCCTAACGCCCATCAAAGATGCATCGTCAAAATCGGCTTAAAATGCGGATAACTCGTTTGGCAAATGGTGAAAAAAGCTTCGGAGCGTAGTATTGGCCTGCAACCCGTTTGCTAATTTCATTGAGCGTCGGATAGGGAAATATTGCATCTGTCATCGACCGTAGGCTGCGTTTTTCTCGCATTAATTGAACCCAGGGCAACACTAATTCACCCGCATGAAGGCCGAGAATAGTGACACCCAACGCTTGGCCTTTATCATTGATCACCACTTTAATTATCCCCTCTGTTGCCCCTTCAGCGACGGCTCTGTCATTATCAACAAAAGCCGATTGAATCACAGAACAAGCGATACCTTTCGCTTGGCATTGCTGTTCAGTTAAGCCAATTTGGGCTAATTCAGGATGCGTGTAGGTCACGCTGGGTAAGTAGGTGCTGTCCCATTTGGCTGGTAATTTAAAGGCAATCTGTCGGAAAACCACACCCGCGTGGGCATTGGCCACATGGGTAAACTGTTGCTGTCCAATGACATCCCCGATGGCATAAATATGTTTTTGAGCTGTGCGTAATCGTTTATCGACCTGAATGCTACCTCGCTCAGTTATAACCCCTGCGTTATTCAAGTTCAGCCTATCGATATTGGGCTTTCTTCCGACAGCCACCAACACATGGGAACCTAATTCCGTGTGTTGCTGGCCATTTAGGCTATAAGTCACCTCAATCGCCTTACCTTTTTGGGCTATTTGCTCCATCTTCGATTGCAAGTAGAATGACACACCATGTTCTTTCATCACATCTTGGAGTGAGCCCACAGCTTGCCTGTCATCAAAGCGAAGCATTTGATCTGCTTCAAATAAGCTCACAGGCACACCCAACATCGCGAACGCTTGTGCCATTTCACACCCAATCGGTCCGCCACCAATAATCAGCATATGTTTTGGCTTTTCTTGCAAAGAAAATACCGTTTCATTGGTTAGATAAGGAACACTGTCTAATCCATGGATGGGTGGAACAAACGGTGACGAGCCGGTAGCTATGACGATGGTTTTTGCTTGATAGGCTTTGTCGCCTGCTTTTAAGGTATGCTCATCGAGAAAAGACGCATATTCGCTTATCACTGTCACCCCGAGACCTTCAAACCGTTCTACGGAATCATGGACAGCAATATGGTCAATTTTTTGCTGAACCGTTTTCATCACGGCAACCATATCCAATGACTTCTGGTTAAACTGGCAACCTAATTTTTCAGTTTGCCGTGCTTGCCAGCATTGTTTGGCCACCGCTAACAATGACTTAGAAGGGACACACCCATAATTCAAACAATCCCCTCCCATTTTATGCCCTTCAAATAAAACGGTTTTTAATCCAGCTTGGGCGCTGACAGAAGCCAAACTTAAGCCACCCGACCCCGCTCCAATAATGGCTAGATCATATTTTTCTTTTTGGCTCATTTCCCTCTTTCCTTCGTAATCGTTGATATAGAATGGGTAATAACGATAAGACAGCAAGCCCGAATAATGGCAATAAGATGGGTAAGGTAAAAATGACAGAAAAGTCAGGTTTTTGTCCTATTTCAAATAAATGATTCACCCCATTTCCCAAAGAAACGTAGACAAACGTTCCTGGGATAATGCCAACCAATGTTGCTAAAGCAAATAGCTTTCCATCCACGTTTAAAATAGCAGGGACGATATTCACAACCCAGAATGGAAATAAGGGAATCAATCTCAGTATTAGCAAATAAGAGAGGGCATTTTTCGCAAACCCGGCTTGCATTTTCTTTATCCATCCATGCGCATGTTTGCTTGCCCATTCACCGATGAAATATTTCACCGCTAAAAAGACCAATATAGCACCAAGCGTTGCACTCACCACCACAATCAATGTTCCCAAGATAGGACCAAACAAAAAACCACCGATTAACGTTAAAATCACCGCACCCGGAATGGAAATCGCAACAGACAACGCATATATCGTCATATAAAGGAAAACGCTTAAGGCGAAATGACTGTCAGACCAGGTTTTGATTTGATCATGATAGGTTTGGAAGGTAGACCAACTTAAATAGTTTGGTAAATTAAAATAAAACGCGAGCGCAAGTAACGAAAGAATGAGAAGCACAGGCCAGCTTCGTTTGAGAAAGTTCATATCCTTACGTTCCCTTTTTACCGGACAGTTTAAAAAAAACGTCGATAGCAAGGGGCCGTTTCAAGGAAACGACCCCCAATTGATGTTACTTAGACATTCTAACAATCAAGTCTTGCAAGGTGTCTTCGCTAGCCGCACCTGGAATGAATGCTGGCTCAGAGCCTTTCATATACGTGCCATTCGGTGTTTTGGCGATTACGAAGGCTGGCGTACCCATTAGCATCATTTTTTCAGCTAGGGCTTTGTTTTGAGCAAGTGTTTCAGTGACCTGTTTACTTTGCATGTCTTTTTTCAACTTACTCATATCCAAGCCCACTTTTTTGGCTTCGGCAAAAATTTCTTTATCGGTGAGACGCTTTTGCTGATTAATTAAAGCCTCATGAAATGGTTTGTATTTTCCTTGCATGGCAGCAGCCAATGCAGCGCGAGATGCCACTTCGGATGTTTTGCCGAATATGGGGAATTCTTTATAGATAACCCTTAGGTTTTTATCCTTTTCAAGGAGGGAATCAATGACCGGTGCCATTTTTTTGCAATGCACGCATTGATAGTCAAAAAATTCAACTAACGTGACATTGCCTTTCGCATTGCCTAAGGTGGTTAATTGACCACTAAATAATTGGGAGGCATTATTCTCAATGGCAGCGCGTGCTTGTTGACGCATATTATCTTGTTGCTTTTTTTGCAAAGCTTGTGATGCTTCAATGAGAACTTCTGGATTACTCACCAAATAATCATGGACTACTTTCTCAATTTGTTTTTTCTGTTCACTGGTCATCGGCTTTTCAGCAGCCATTGCCATGGGCGATATGGATAAAGCACTAATTAAAGCGGCAGATGTAACAATATTTGTTAATTTCACGTCAATCCCCTTTATGAAAAATAAATAACGCACTCTTTATAGCATATTCCCTGCCTAAATGTCTAAGATTTCACGTGGTGGATATGAAGATAATCGCCATATTGCTTTAACCATTGGCGATGTGATTGGTAGGCTTTATCAAAACGGGCCACTATTTGCCAGAATCGTGACGAGTGATTATGCTCAACCAGGTGGCAAAGTTCATGAACGACAACATAATCAATGACATCGAGGGGTGCCATGATAATGCGCCAATTATAGTGAATCGCTCCTTTGGCAGAACAACTTCCCCAACGGGCACGATACGACTTAATTTCGATTGAACTGGGAAAATGACCCAGCTTTTGAGCATAAAAATGGGTTTTCTCCATTAAATAGGCGGTTGCTTGTTGACGGTACCAGTCACTGAGTCGTTCAAATAAGTGTTCAGGGCTGTACAATTTCGTACTTCGCATCGTGAGATGCTGATCATCGGAGAGATAAATCGCATCCGAGTTACCCGTCTCAATACGCAGTGGGTATCGCTTTCCTTGATAGAGAAATAATTCGCCAGGCTCAATCCGTTTAGACGTTTCTTGGATAGCAGTTTGTTGCTTCGCTAACGCCCGCTCAATCCAAGCCCTTTTATTTTCTATAAGAAGCTGCACATCAACGGCAGGCATTCTCAAAGGTGCATTTACCTGAACGCGACCTTCTTTTACCAAAATGGTGATACTTTTACGCTGCTTTCTGCGCTTAACGCTTACCTCACACCAACCCGTATCCAGCGTCGTTTGGTCATTCATCGATTGGGACCTTCCATTTTTGTCTCTATTCACCTGCTCAATTAAATTACGGGGAAAAGTCACCCATTTTTAACAACTCTTAGAATGGCACATCCTCTTGCTTCGATAAATTAGCATAGGAAAGCACCAACCACTTGGTGCCATGCAAATCAAAATTCACTTGCACGCGCTGATGGGCACCGCTGCCTTCAAACGCCAAAATGGTTCCAGCGCCGAACTTGGCATGATAGACCGTCTCTCCCAAACGAAAACCACAATCCGGATGCATGGCGCTTGAAAAGGAATTGCCAGAGGTTGTCGGTGTGAAGGCTTTTTGACTTCGCAACGAGTCAATGAGCGCCGATGGTAATTCATGGAGAAAGCGCGAAGGGCGATGGTACTCTTCGCGACCATACTGCCTTCGGATTTCCGCGTAGGTTAAAATTAACTGCTCCATGGCCCTTGTCATTCCCACATAACATAACCGCCGTTCCTCTTCTAATCGACCGGCTTCCTCATGCGATTGCTGGCTCGGAAATACCCCCTCTTCTAAGCCGATGATAAAGACATAAGGAAACTCAAGACCTTTGGCAGCATGCAATGTCATCAGGTGGACAGAAAGTTCATGCGCATCGGCTTGCATCTCCCCCGATTCCAGTGATGCGTGGGCGAGAAATCCCCCTAGTATCGTCAGGGTTTCATCAACATCGCCGCCTTCTTCGAATCGAAACTGCCTGGCTGCGCTGACTAATTCTTTTAAGTTTTCTAGCTTCGCTTCGCCTTTATCCCCTTTCATATTTTCATAAAGCGTTTCCAAGCCACTGAGTTGAATCACGGTTTGAACTTGTGTTTCAAGGGTGTCAGACGATAAATCATGACGCATTTGTTTAATCAGGGTTAAAAACCCAGCTAAGGCATTGGCAGCCCGGGTGGGTAGTCGGTTTTCATCGAGGTGTATCTCGGCCGCCTGCCATAATGACATATCATTTTCTCTGGCTTCAACTCGCAAACTATCCACCGTTTTCTCACCAATTCCCCGTGTGGGTAAATTGACCACACGTTCAAAGGCTGTATCATCGTGTTCATTCAACATTAAGCGCAAATAAGCAAGGGCATCTTTAATTTCAGCGCGCTCAAAAAAACGCATGCCGCCATAAATTCGATACGAAATCCCTGCTCTGATTAATGATTCTTCCATTACCCGGGATAACGCATTCGAGCGGTATAAAACCGCAATTTCGTCGGGACGCGTGCCTTTATCTAAAATCTGTTGTATTTTTTCAGCAACAAATCGCGCTTCTTCAATTTCATTGAAGGCTGAGAACAACATGATTTTTTCGCCATCACTGCCTTCGGTCCATAAGTTCTTTCCCATGCGGCCTTGATTATTGCTAATTAAATGGTTGGCTGCCTGTAATATAGTTGCTGTGGAACGGTAATTCTGTTCCAAGCGAATGGTATCGACGTGAGAAAAATCACGAACAAATTGCTCGATATTTTCAACTTTCGCCCCGCGCCAGCCATAAATGGATTGGTCATCATCACCCACGGCCATCACCGCCATCTCATCGCCGGCTATAAGCCTTATCCATGCATATTGAATGGTATTGGTATCTTGAAATTCATCCACTAAAATCGCTTGAAATCGCTGACGATAGTGGGCAAGAATCGTTGGGTTATCTCGCAATAGTTCATGTGCTCTAAGCATCAATTCAGCAAAATCGACAACCCCAGCAATTTGGCAAGCTTGCTCATAAGCCAAATAAATTCGCTGGAGCGTTTTCTCAGGACCATACGAGAGCGTTTGAATGTGCTTAGCACGAATGCCTTCATCTTTTTTGTTGTTAATATAGGCTTGTGCTTTTTTGGGAGGCCATTGGTCAGGATCCAGGTTTAACGAAGCAATGACTCGTTTCACCATACGCAATTGATCATCACTATCGAGAATATGAAACTGCTCAGGTAAGTTTGCTTCTTTAAAATGACGACGCAACAAGCGGTGGCATAGCCCATGAAACGTTCCCACCCAAAATCCCATCATTGGAATATCAAGCAATTCTTGTAAGCGCGCCTTCATCTCACCTGCGGCTTTGTTGGTGAAAGTCACCGCAAGGATGGATTGGGGAGATAATTCCATTTCAGCAATCAGCCAGGCAATCCGGCTCACCAACACCCGTGTTTTACCACTGCCCGCACCGGCTAAAACCAACATATTGCCTAATGGCGCGGTGACCGCTTCGTATTGCTTATCATTTAACCCATGTAACATCGATAATTGAGACATAACGCACAAATTCAAAAATTCGAAAGACCTGCATTATGATAAATTTAGCCTAAAATGACAAATGTTGTATTTCGGAAACGGTGAGGGCGCGCAAACGTCAGGTTAAGTCACCATGCGTTTTAATAGTTCGACTTCTCTTAGCAAGGAAGGAGTGCTTTACATTTTAGTCTATTTTGAGATAATGGTTTTTTTTTGCCCGAGGATACCATGGCTGGATTTCTACCTTATTGGATTGCCAATCCCTTAACCAATTTTTTTGGAAACCGTATCGACTTCTCCAATTTTGGTCGCTCCACTCAAGAAAAAGGGTTGTCCCCGTCGAATTATTCCACCCAACAATTATTGGATAGGGCTTTCATTTGGGGGGGCATTATTGTTGGTGGCGCAGCGGGCTACTTCTTGAAACAACAACTCCAAGAAGAAGGCAGTCCTTATGCCACAGCACTCTCTATCACCGCCGGTGTATTAGCGGGCTTTTTCCTTACCCACGCTAAGGTTAGCCAGGCCCGTGTTAGCCATCGGATGCATTTGATAGAACAAATAAATGGAATCGAATCGGGGATTAAAAACTGTTTAGATTCGTATCTCACTCGTTGTGATGAAGACGACAGAGCACCAGTGCGAGCAAACATAATGTCATTAATTGAGGATATCAAGCAGTATTCACTGAGCAATCAAGAACGCTCCAATGCGACCTTAACCTTACTAAAGCGCAAAGCGGGACTTGAACATCTTTTGACGTCATTGACAGAAGATAAGCAAGATAGTGGTGTTGATTCTAAACAAATCGCTAAATTTTGGAAACAGGAAAGGCAAATATTATTAAATTCGATTATCGAAGGCCCTGTTGACATACAAAGCTTCACTCAATCGAACACCCACTCAATGTAATATCAAGCTGTCGGGCCAAGGCCCGACCTACAATTTTTGTTTTCCTCGGCTCATAGCTCGTAGGTTGGGCTTTAGCCCAACGATAAATGTGTTCCTTCCCCTCACTTTTTAAAATTCCCTGCTACACTTGTTAAGGTAACAAACTTATCTTTTTCAAACGACAATGGAGATCATGATGAAAAAAGGTACTCAACTCGCTCTAGCAGCGATTTTAGGCAGCACGATGGCAAGTGCTGCCAATGCAGGTCAAGTGGATGCTTTTGATATTGGAAAAGTGTTTGACGATGGTTTTAGTTTATATATCCAGCCCAAAAATCTGATTGGCCAACATGTGAAAATGATCGGTCAGAATAATAAAATCACGGGGAAATTTGTGGTGATGAATGCAACCGTCAACTGCAGCGGAAGTGACAAAACCATTACCTTAATGTTAAAAAATAAAGATACCGGAAAATCCGAAACCATCACCAAAAATATTAAAAGTAACAGCAGCGAGTTGCTTTGCCAAAGCCCCGTTGGCTACAATTAATCGCTCCCCCGAGTAAGCATCAGCTTACTCGGGAACATTTCTTAGGATACCTTCACTTGCAAAACCTCAGATTTCTTAGCTAACCAGTCAGCTACGTGTTGCAAATCATGACCTGCCTGGTTTATTTGAGCTAATACAGACGCTTTGGCAGTTCCCCCATGCGCTGAATGGGCTTCAACGACTTGCTCGCAAGCTAGGCAAGCATACACGTCCTCTTCGAAAGCGGAACAAAAAGACATTAATGTTGAGAGCGGTAATGTGAGTAACGTTTGATTTTGCTCCAAACAATGACGAACTAACTGCCCCGTCACTTCATGGGCTTGTCTAAAGGTTAGTCCTTTTTGAGTTAGGTAATTCGCCAATTGTGTCGCATTGGAGAAGTCATTTTCGACCGCAGATAACATGGTTTCTTGCTGAATGGCCATGGATTTTAGCATCTCAGGATAAATGGTCAGGGTATTGGTGAGTGTTTTTACCACATCAAACAACCCTTCTTTATCTTCTTGCAGATCTTTATTGTACGCTAATGGCAAACCTTTCAGGGTTGTTAATAACCCCATCAAGGATCCATAGACCCTTCCCACTTTTCCTCTTGCTAATTCTGCCACATCCGGGTTTTTTTTCTGCGGCATCATGCTACTACCGGTGCAAAACGCATCATCTAAGGTGATAAACGAAAATTCTTGACTAGACCACAAGATTATCTCTTCACTTAACTTGGATAAATGCATCATAATCAAGGAGGCATCGAATAAAAATTCGGCGATGAAATCGCGATTACTCACCGCATCCAAGCTGTTTTCATACACACCATCGAAATTGAGTAACGATGCGACATACGCCCTATCCACAGCCACCCCGCTGCCAGCTAAAGCCCCCGCTCCCAAGGGACTGATATTAACACTGGCAAATAAATTTTTTAAACGCTGGATGTCTCGAATAAACATAAAGCAATAGGCCATCATATGGTGGGCAAACCGAACGGGTTCTGCGCGTTGCAAATGGGTATAACCCGGCATAATCACATCGATATGGGTGTTTGCCAACTCCATGAATGCCATCGCTAATTGATGCAGTAATCCGATGTTTTGCAGGAGGTGATAACGCATATATAAATGTAAATCGAGCGCCACTTGATCATTTCGACTTCTTCCAGTGTGTAGCTTTCCTGCCTCCTCGCCAATGAGCTCAAACAACAATCGTTCGATATTCATATGAATATCCTCATCAGCCACCGAAAAACTGACTTCTTGTCGTTTAATCCTATCGTGAATGGTGACTAAGCCATGACGAATCTTGTTAGCTGATTCTTCACTGATTAAATGACATTTTCCCAGCATAGTCACATGGGCAAGACTGCCTTGAATATCAAATTCCGCTAATGCTTGGTCAAATTGAATCGAAGCGCAATACTCATCAACTAACGCATGGGTTTCTTGATTAAATCGGCCGCCCCATAATTTCATGACTCTACCCCTTGGTGATTAACAATGGCGTTAACCTGAGAAGGTAATCCCCAAATTTTAATAAATCCGGTAGCCGCCTGATGATCAAATTTATCACCCGCTTGATACGTGGCTAGGTCCAGTTGATATAACGATTGAGCGGATTTTCTGCCAATCACAACTGCGTTTCCTTTGTGTAATTTCATCCTGACAACGCCATTGACTGTTTTTTGTGTTTCATCGATAAAGACATTGATTGCTTCAAATAACGGTGAAAACCACAGGCCGTCATAGACAAGATTTGCAAACTTTTGCTCAATAATGGCTTTGAAGTGCATCATATCGCGGGTTAAGCAGAGCGATTCCAGTGCTTGGTGTGCTTTAATTAATGTTAATGCGGCGGGAGCCTCATAGATTTCTCTTGATTTGATGCCGACTAATCGATTTTCCACATGATCGATTCGGCCAACACCGTGGGCCCCTGCCATTTCATTGAGTTCCACAATGATTTGCTCAAATGGCTTACTTACCCCATTGAGCTGGGTCGGGATCCCTTTCTCAAAGGAAATATCGATGATGAGTTCGCTATCAGGCGTCTTATCGATAGCTTGTGTCCAGGCGTAGGCCTCTTCAGGCGGCGCTGCCCAAGGGTCTTCCAACACACCGCATTCGCAGCTTCGCCCCCATAAATTTAAATCTATGCTAAACGGATTTTTCAAGTTGATTGGTAATGGAATACCATGCTTTTCGGCATACATAATTGCTTGTTCACGACTCATGGGAGACTCACGAACCGGTGCGACGATTTTTAAGTTTGGATCCAATGTGTTGATCGACACATCAAACCTGACTTGATCGTTGCCTTTTCCAGTGCATCCGTGTGCGACGGCCACAGCCCCTTCTTGGTGGGCAATTTCCACTAACTTTTTAGCAATCAGCGGTCTTGAAAGCGCTGAGACTAACGGATAGACCCCTTCATACAAGGCATTCGCCTTGAGTGCTTTGCTTAAATACTGTTGGGCAAATTCTGCCTTTAAATCGACGACATGCGATTGAATAGCCCCGACTTTCAAGGCCTTATCTTTGATCGTTTGTAAATCCTTTCCCTCACCCACATCAGCCGAAACAGCGATCACATCATAATGGTAAGTATCTTGGAGCCATTTAATCGCCACCGATGTGTCTAAGCCGCCAGAATAGGCGAGTACAATTTTTTGATTGGTCATGTTCATTCCCCGTAATTCATTAATAAATATAACAATGCTTTTTGCACATGCATTCGATTTTCACTTTGTTGGAATATCACCGAATTGGGGGCATCGGGTAAGGTTTCACTCACTTCTTTGCCTCGCTCCATCGGCATGCAATGCATAAAGACAGCATTTTCTTGAGCGTTAGCCATCAAAGCCTCATTGACTTGATACCCTTGAAAATCCTGCTCATTTTTTTGTGCAAATCCCATACTCGTCCAAACATCGGTATACACCGCATGACAATTCATCACTGCCTCTTGGGGATGACTAAAAGCCTTGACCATGGCGGGATCCTCAAGCATCTCAATGACCGATTGGTCCGGTTCAAAACCCGGTGGGCAACAATAATGAACCGTCACCCCCATTTTATTCGCTAATAGCATCAAGCTATGTAAAACGTTATTCCCATCGCCTAGGTAAGCAATTTTCAACCCGTCCAACTGGCCGAATACTTCATAGAGTGTCATTAAATCTGCCAGTGACTGGCAGGGATGAAACTTATCCGTCAACCCATTGATGATTGGTATCTTGGCATAGGCTTTCATCACTGCCAAGTCCTCGTCGTCAAAAGTACGAATCATCATCGCTTGACAATACCCTTGAATCACACGAATAAAATCTTGTGGCAACTCGGATTTACGCGAAGCAGTGACGCTTTCTATCGCTTGTGCACCCAGTTGACTGATAGCGGCGGTGAAACTAAATCGGGTTCGTAAGGAAGGTTTTTCGAAAATCAGGGCCACGCATTGATTCGGAAATGCATTGGCATGAAGTAAGGGGTTGCTCTTCATCTGGCATGCCAGGGTTAAAAGCATTTCAATATCGTGTTTACTCAACTCATGGCCAGTTAACACATGTTTTGTGGATAATTTTGTCATAGAGCCACCTCCAACATATGACTGATTTGCGAATGACATAAGGTACCAACACCTTTGGCGGTAAAAAGCTCTTCAAGCAGCACATGCTTGTGGTTACCATTGAGAATGTGAACATGGTTAAGATGGGATTTTAATGCAGCAATAATGGCTTTGCATTTGACTAACATCCCACCTTGAACTGTATGATTGATAATCAAGGTTTCAAGTTCATCTAACGATACGTCAGATATCAAACAACCCTGTTTATCATAAATTCCCGCTTGATCAGTTAAATAAATCAATTTATCCACGTTTAAAGCAATGGCTAATTGGCAAGCAGCATAATCGGCATTAATATTCATGGGGTTACCTTGCTGATTAACACCCATGGGCGCAATCACCGGAATCACACTAGATACACTGGATTGCTCTTTCAGTAAGCTAAGAATAGGCAACACATTGACCGATTTAATCATTCCCACATAACCGTGTTCCTGACTATAAGGATCACATAGGAGCATGTTATTATCGCTGCCGGATAAGCCTGTTGCATGCAGGCCAATATGATTTAACTGCCTAACGAGTTGTTTATTGACGTGGCCGCATAACACCATTTCAATGAGGTGGACCGCCTCAAACGATGTCACTCTTAAACCATCCAGAAATGTCGTTTCAACGCCATGGGCTTGTAAGGTTTGATTGATAGCCTTGCTACCACCATGCACAATCACAACATGAATACCTGCTTGCGTTAATAATTTTAAATCCAGGCAAATTTGTTCGAGATTCCCATTTTCCTCCAAAATGGAACCTCCCAGCTTAATTAAAAAAGTCTTGCCGCGAAACTGATTCACATAAGTAATAGCATCAATGATTTGAGAGACATGCGGATGATTCATGACAAATACTCCGCATTAATTTTGACGTACTTCTCCGTCAAGTCACATCCCCACGCCGTGGCAGACTTACCTCCCTGATTAAAATCGATGGTAATGCAAACGGTGTCTTCTTTCATTTTTTCTTTTAAACTATCCAATTGTTCATCCAGCACTGGGGCGCCTTGTTTAAATACCCAGACGTTTTGAATCCCAATATCGCATTGATGAAGTTGCTCGGATGTCACCCCTTCATTGCCTAGTTTGGCTAAGATCCTTCCCCAATTAGGGCTTTCGCCATAAATGGCTGTTTTGACCAAAGAGCTTGTGGTCACGCTTCTGGCAATTTTTTTTGCCAATGTTTCATCGTCTAAGCCTTGAACGGTGACTTCAATTAATTTGCTAGCACCCTCGCCATCTCTGGCAATGCTTTTTGCCAGCTCAACCATAATTTCCTCAACCGCGTTAGCAAATAATGCCAAATCCTGTTCGTGACTAATCGCTACGCCACTGCACCCATTCGCCATCATAAACACACAGTCGTTAGTCGATGGGTCTGCGTCAACACTTATCATATTGAAGCTCTTATCACAGGCATGCTTGAGAATTTGCGTGGACTTTTCCATGCTAATTGCCGCATCGGTTAAAATATAACCCAACATGGTTGCCATGTTCGGGTGAATCATGCCCGATCCTTTGCAAATACCCGTGATATGAACCGGTTTGCCACCAATCGTAATTTCCTTATAAACCGTTTTAGGCACCAAATCGGTGGTTAGAATTGCCAATGCAAATTTCTCTGCCACGTTTGACACCCCTTTTACCAATAGCTCGATGGAATCAACAATTTTATCGATTTCAAGTTGCGCACCGATGACCCCAGTGGATGCTGTCAGCACTTGATTGGAAGCGCATGAAAGTGCACTGGCCGTGACATCCGCCATTAACTGGTTATTGATAATGCCAATGTCTCCCGTCGCAGCATTCGCTTGGCCACTATTGGTGATAATGGCCCTGATGTTGTTAGCCGGTAATAGCGCTTTACAATATTGAATGGGTGCTGCTTGACAGGCATTTTGGGTAAACACCGCTGTTGTCACACAATCCTTTTCAGAAATAATCATTCCCAAATCCGGGCGAAATCGTCTCACACCGCAATTGACCCCACCGGCACTAAACCCTGTGGGTAGTTTGGTTCGATAAATACCTGCCCCTAGATTCATAATCCCCCCTGGTAGTAGTGCAAGCCAGTATTGACTGGTAACTGATAAAGTGTATTGATATTCTCAATGGCCTGACTCGCAGCGCCTTTCCATAAATTATCCAAACAGGTAAAAAAGCAAAGGGTGCCTTTTTCGATATAAAACCCGATTTGGATGTTTGGAGAATTGACCACTGAGTTAAGGGACAGTAACGACTTATCAAACGTATCGTCCCCTTGGTTAAGCTGACCAAATTGCAAAAGTGGATAATCCTGATAGGCTTGCTGAAAAACCTCATTAATAACCTGTGCGATTAAGGTATCCTTGATCCATTTCTGGTTAGCTTGACAGTAAATGGTCATGGCGATGCCTGATTTGATAGGAATAAGCTGAGTCACAAATGTCATTTGACAATCGTTGCCCGTTAAATCGGATAGGCATTTTTTCATCTCGGGAAGATGCTGATGCTTACCCACTTTATATGGCATAAAATTGTCCGCGATTTCACAGAACATCAAATCGGATTTGGCTTTTCTTCCTGCGCCGGAGACCCCTGATTTAGCATCGATAATAATCGATTGTGGATCGATAATATTATTTTGTAATAAGGGTAACAAGGTGAGTAAAGCGCCCGTTGCATAACATCCTGGATTCGCTATTAACTTAGTCTGACCCAATTGAGGTTTTAAATAGGGTGACAGACCATAGGGTGCACCCTTGTTGAGGTGACTGAGTTGATGCGAAAGCCCATACCATTGCTGCAGTTGGTCTGTTGATAGTCGAAACGCGCCACTCAAATCAATAATCGATAAATTGCTGTCTTTCAACTGGTCAACGACCTCGATAGAAACATCGGCAGGTGTGGCCAATAACAACACATCCATCGAATCGGCCACTTCTTTGAATTGATTTAACGAATAAACGGGAACACCTTGGCATGCAGGGTTATTCAACGAGAGTGGCTCTTTTGCCAAAATCGCACTTACCGCAAGATTAGGGTGACTAGCAATAAGCTTCAACAAGACTTGGCCAACATAGCCATTAATACCGGCGACACAACATTGAATCTGATCTGACATGAATATATACTCGTCTTTTATATACTATAATGCATATTTATGCGATGTATTGAATATTAATACATTTATGCTTTTTTTGTCAACACATTTACATAAATATTGATAAATTAATCACAAAAATACATAATTATTCATATCATGCTGTAAAACTAGGAGAGTTTATGCCCCATATACAACAACCTTCCCATTCGGGATCGATAAGTGATGATTTAAGATCGTTGCTATCCGAAGGAAAAGTGACAACGCAAGAAGATATCTGCCTTGCATTAGAAAAATTAGGTCATGCTGTCAATCAATCGAAAATATCCCGATTGTTACGTAAAGTAGGTGCAGTAAAATCAAAAAATGAATTAGGAGAAATTGTCTATCGCTTACCCATGGAGCCGGCTCCCCCAACCCTCGATAGCCAATTGTCGTCTCTATTAATCGATGTCATTGCCAATGAAACAACCATCATTATCACCACGAGTCCGGGATCCGCACAACTGATTGCTCGCATTCTCGATTATCACAAAAGCAAACTTGATATTTTAGGAACCATTGCCGGTGATGACACCCTTTTTGTCGCCCCCAGACAAATTGCAACTATCGACGAGGTCGTCAAACATATCCGGGAATTGTTGTTTTAAAGTCGATGACACTTTGTTTGAATCGAGGACACCTCCGCCAAGCGAGCAAAACCCGAATATCCACAGAGTCATCCACAGGGTTATACACAGATTTTGGGGATAAAATTTAGTGTTGATGAGGGGTTGACATTTATAAAACCCTTATATTTCATGGGCGCTATTGATAGCCAGGTCACTAATTGCTTGGATGTGCAAAATTATCCGCCTTTCAAAGTTATCCACAGGCTGAGAATTCTGACATTTATTGGACTTGCTGGGTAATATACCCAAGTTAAGGAGAAAGAAAAATCGGTTTAATTATTTAATTATCCAACTGGATTTTCCTTACTTTGTGAAAGAGAACGTCCAGCTTTATCAATTAGGGGTTGTGGTGGATCTTTGCTGGGGAAAAGGTCATCAAATTTAATCATATGCTCTCGTTTCATCACTTCTTTTCGATGCCTTGTAAGATGGAATTTTTTAAAGATAAAATAAGGCACAAAAAAGCTGACTGTCCCTATTGCAAAAGATAATTTGAAGATGGGATCTTTATTAAACACTAACAGTATTAATGACACAACCATTAAACCGATAGCAATCATTCCTGTATGCGGTGAGCCGGGTGTCACAAATGCAAGATCACTGACTGAATAGCCTTGTGCTTTCAGGCGCTTTCGGAAATTAATTTGTGCCCAACACAGCGAGATCCAGCATAGCATGCCAGTAAAACCCGACACTAGCAGCAAAGCGATATATAACTTACTTTGCCCGAAAAAATAAGCAAACGCTAATGTTGCCCATATGGCTGACAAGGTAACAAATACAGCATTTCGTGGAATCCCTAAATGATCAAATTTAGCAACCCATTCCGGCGCCATGCCTTCTCGGCCAAGCGCATTTAACGATCGTACTGTTCCATAAAGCCCAGAATTCGCACAAGAAAGTGTCGCTGTCAACGTCACAAAGCTGGTGATAGCACCGGCCCATTTTAAGCCATAAAAATTCAACGCATCGGCAAAAACAGAATTATCTAAATTGGCTTTCTGCCAAGGGAAAATCAGCACTAGACAAAACACAGGGACAATGTAGATAAATAGAATTCGGAAGGTCACAGCGCGTATTGCATGGGGAATCATTTTTTGGGGATTTGTCGATTCGCCAGCGGCAAGTCCGATGATTTCTGAGCCTTGGTAATTAACCAATAACAATACCATGCCCGTGAGCAAAGCCATCCCGCCATTCGGTAATAGCCCACCATCACTTAACAGAAATTTAGTGCCCAAAATTTGACTAGGCTGAGGACCATGGATGATGCCAAAAAATATCATGATTGAAATAAAAACAAACCCCATCAAAGCGACAATTTTTATCAGTGCTAGCCAAAACTCAATTTCGCCAAAGGCTTCCACTTTCGCCAAGTTGAAATAGGTAATCAGCAAGCCAAAGCCAATCGCCCATATATAGCCATTGACACCGGTAAACATTTCCATGATGATGCCACCGGCAACGCATTCCGCGGGAATATACGCGACCCAACTTAGCCAATAAGACCACCCAACACCACAAGCGACTTGGGGTGAAATAAAATCAGCACTATAAGCAATAAATGAACCTGAAATGGGAATGGCAACAGCCAACTCCCCAAGGCATAACATGGTTAAATAGATAATAATTCCGCCAAGGAAGTAGGCCAAAAACACAGCAGGGCCGACTAAATGAATTATTTCACCTGTACCCAGAAAATAACCTGAGCCAATGATACCACCTAGTGCTATCAATTGGACATGTCTTTCTTTTAAAGATCGATGGAAACCGCCATCACGGACCATTTTGGGTCTGATTGGGTTGGATGCTCTCACTAGGGTTTAACCGAAAGGTGGTAAGATAGAGAAATAATACCCTTTTCTTCGCTTTTTTAAAAGCAATTTTTTTATGTGGGAAAAAAAATACCCGAACGCCTATGACGACGATTAGGGGTTTGTTAAAATGGCCAACAAAATAACAACAACATTGGCAATGAATCAATCGCACACCCCCATGATGCAACAATATTGGCGCATCAAAGAACAATATCCCCATATGCTGCTTTTCTACCGCATGGGTGATTTCTATGAGCTATTCTATGAAGATGCTAAACGTGGTGCAGCACTGCTAGATCTCACGCTGACCCATCGTGGGCAGTCAGCTGGCTCGCCGATTCCCATGGCTGGCGTGCCTTTCCATGCTGTTGATAATTATCTCGCCAGGCTCATTAAAAAAGGAGAGTCGGTTGCCATTTGCGAACAAATTGGCGACCCAAGCAGCTGCAAAGGCCCCGTCGAGCGCCAAGTCACACGCATTATTACCCCGGGAACAGTAACCGATGAAGCATTGCTTGATGCAAGACAAGACAATATCCTCCTGGCCCTCCACCAACATAAAAATACCATCGGCCTTGCTTGGATTGATTTAAGCGTTGGACACATCCATGTTATGCAGTTAAATGAACCCTCCACACTGATTGCTGAGCTAACCAAACTTCATCCAGCGGAAATTCTCTATGCCGAGAATCAAACACCACCGGATACGATAAAGCCCTTCATCAGCAAAGGTTGTCCGGCCTGGGATTTTACCCAGCAGCAAGCACACCATTGGCTTAAACACCAATTCAAGACCATCGATATGCAGGCATTAGGCCTAATGAACGTGCCATCCGCACTACCAGCAATTGGTGGACTTCTCGCTTATCTACACACCACGCAAAAGCAGCATCTCCCTCACATCAAACATATTTCCGTTGAGCAAAGCGATGACTACCTGCAACTCGATGCCGCCACTCAACGACACCTTGAATTATTCAATAATGCCAATGGCGAACGTAAACATACCTTATTATCCATCATTGACAAAACGGTCTCAGCCATGGGAACAAGGTGTATGCAACGATGGCTAAAACGGCCACTACGGGATCACCAAGCAATTCTGAAACGTCAACACTGCATCCGCGAACTATTGCAACGGCAAGTCGATGGGGAAATTCGGGATGCCTTAGAAGGTTTTGCCGATATCGAACGAATTGTTTCTCGCGTTGGCCTACGCTCAGCAACCCCCAGAGATTTGGTCAAGCTAAATGACAGCTTATTAAAGCTGCCTTCGATTAAAAATCTTCTCAGCCAGAGCCAATCGCCTCATCTCCTAGCACTGAAAGACACAATATATATCCAAACTGAATTAACGGATATCTTAAGCAGCGCTTTAGTGGAAAACCCACCCATGGTCATTCGCGATGGCGGTTTCATTGCTGAAGGGTTTGACCAAGAGTTTGATGAGCTAAAAGCGTTAAGTACGAATGCCAACGATAAGCTCGCTGAACTTGAGAAACAAGAACGAGCGGCAACCGGGCTTAGCACGTTAAAGATTGGCTATAATCGTGTGTCGGGTTTTTATATCGAATTGTCGCGTTCGCAAGCAGAAAAGGCGCCTACTCATTACATTCGCAAACAAACCTTGAAAAATGCTGAGCGCTTTATCACGCCGGAATTGAAGACCTTTGAAGAACAGGTGCTGGCAGCGCAAGTCAAAGCCCTCGCTCGTGAAAAATGGTTGTATGACCATTTGTTAGATGCAATCGCGGCACATCTCCATGAACTTATCGACACAGCCAAGGCGCTGGCTCAGTTGGATTGTCTGGCAAATTTAGCTTACATCAGCCAAGAATACCAATGGTCTGCCCCTTGCTTTTCTAAACAAATCGGCATCCACATTCAACAAGGAAGACACCCTGTTATTGAATCAATTGTTCAAGAACAATTCATTGCCAATGATTTACATTTAAGCCAAGACCAATCAATGCTCCTCATTACTGGGCCCAATATGGGTGGCAAATCCACTTATATGCGACAAACCGCATTGATTGTTATCCTTGCTCACATCGGCTGCTATGTGCCAGCCAAACAAGCGACGATTGGGCCTATTGATAAGTTATTTACGCGAATCGGTGCGCATGACGATCTCGCCAGTGGGCGTTCGACGTTTATGGTGGAAATGAGTGAAACAGCACACATTCTTCGCCAGGCAACGGATTCAAGCTTGGTGCTCATTGATGAAATTGGTCGTGGTACCAGTACCCATGATGGTATGGCGTTAGCGTGGGCAACTTGTGTCTATCTTGCTAACCATATTAAGGCATTAACCTTATTTTCAACACACTATTTTGAACTGACCCATCTTCCCGAACAATTTGAGCGCATTCGCAATGCTCACTTACAAGCAACGATGACCAATAATCGAATTGTCTTTCTCTACCAAGTACTAGACGGTGCCGCCAGCCGAAGCTATGGTCTTGAAGTGGCGCAACTTGCTGGGATTCCATCGGCTGTTTTGCAAATGGCACAGCATCAGTTAAATCAGATGGAATTGATGGAACAACAACCCCCTATCCCCTCTTCCACCGTATTGCCAATTACTCATACTCACTCAACGAAACTGTTCTCACGCATAGAAGGAATTGATACCGATAACTTAACCCCCAAACAAGCGTTGGAAATTCTCTATGAATTAAAAGATTATGCTAAGGAGTTATCCTAGACCTGCAACTGGCTTAAACGTTGACAATTGTAGGCATTTTCAAGCACACTCATGATAATGAAAACTCACTTAATCCGCGGCATTGTCCTCAGCTTGCTGGTGTCGACTGCTGCGCTAGGTAAAACAACAATCAACATCCGTGGGGTTAGTGATTCACTATTAACCAACGTCAACTCACGCCTAAATGAATATAATGAAAAGAAGCCACTTAACAGCCAAAGTGATAAAACCATTATCGAACAAGTTAAGTTAGCCCTTTCCCCGTATGGCTATTTTTCACCTGAGATAAAACTGTTTCGCAATGCATCAAACTTTCCCAGCACCATCAGCATTGCCAAAGGACAGCCAACCCGTATTAGCCAGCTGGATATTAAAGTGATTGGCCCAGGACGAGAGAACCCCCAAATCGTCAAAGCCTTGTTAGATTTACCGATTCAACGTGGACAAATATTTAATAGTGAATCCTATGAAGACGCCAAAAAAGCCCTCTTTGACGCAGCAGAACATGAAGGGTATCTAAAAAGCCGCTTTGAAACATCGATTGTCTTAGTGGATAAAAGATCATACTCAGCAAGCATCACCTTGCTTTTTAACACTAATAAACAATACTTCTTCGGAAAAGTACATTTTAATAAAACTCGGCTTTCCCCGCATCTTCTGCACCGCTTCATCCCATTCCAATTTGCAATGCCTTATCGAACCGATAAAATTATTACCTTGAATAACGATTTATCCGGGAGCGGTTATTTTAAACATGTCAATGTGAAGCCACATATTAATAGTCAGACCTATGTCCCTATTTCAGTCCATTTAGACCCTGTTTCACGATATAACTATACGTTGGGTGTTGGTTATGGCACCGACACAGGTCCAAGAGGTCGCGCCGGGTTAAGCATTGTGCCGCTGAATGAATACGGTCATAAATTCAATCTCATTGCCCAAGGTTCGATGACTCAAAATGCGTTACAAGCCCAATATGTCATACCCGGCTTCAACCCCGTGACAGACGAATACGATTTGACAGTAACTGCCGGCGACCAAGATTTTAGCAGTGGGTATAGCAACAGTGTCTTACTGACCGCCGCTGCTCGCCATCACAAAAAGCACTTTCAACGCATCTTATCACTCAACGCCTTATATGAGCGCTACAATTATAACAACCTAAACCTTCCTAGAACGGAGTCAGGCACCTTTTTCCCACGCGGTTTGCTAAGTTGGCATCACGGAGAAGGCGAGCTGTTTTCTAAAAATGGGTATAACGTTACCTTTACCGCGCTAGCAGCCTCCAGGCGCGTGCTCTCAAAAAATGACCTAGGCCAGGTCGATGGTGATTTAAAAGTCGCCGTGACCTCCAATTTTCTTCGCGTTCGCTTATTTGCTCATACCATCCAAGGTATTACGCTTACCAACAATATCAATAATGTTCCTTTGTCGTTAGCATTTTTATTGGGTGGCGCCGATAACTTAAAAGGCTATGGTTACAATAGCATTGGCCCAGGGAAACAAGTTGAGTTTTATGGCATCGAATTGCAAAAGGAGATGAAAGATGACTGGTATCTTATTGGTTTTGTCGATGCGGGTGATGTGTATAACCCCCTGCCAAGATTGATGAAATATGATGCAGGCGCCGGGATAATGTGGGTATCGCCCGTTGGCCCCATCAAAGTGGGACTAGCCCAAGCGGTGAATAGCAACTTTCAACGAGTGAGAGGGAGAAATCCTCGATTAGTCATCAGCATGGGGCCCGATCTAGCATGAGAAAAATCTTACGAATTATTGGCTATAGCTTAGCCCTTATTTTTGTCATCCTCACCGCAATCTTATCGTTTCTTATTTCGACCAATACTGGGCTGTATACCAGTTTGCAGATTGCCAATTGGATGATGCCAGGCAAACTCACCGTAAAAAAAGCCACCGGCACACTTGTCTCAAATTGGCAGTTAACGCAAGTTGCTTATCAAAGCCCGCAAACGACAATCACACTGGATAATCTTAAGGTAAATTGGCGTGTGTTGCCGCTGTTACGAGGTCATTTGGTTATCAAAAACGCCATTTTAGGTCAGCTTAGCATTCAACATAAAGTCACAAAAGCGGCTGATAGCCAATCACAGCCTGAAAGTCACGCTTTTAAACAGTCTTTACAACTTCCATTGGCCATCACAATCGATACCTTATCCATCAAGCAAGTGCGCTTCAACAAAAACACCTATGATAATATCCATATGAGCGTACAATTGGATTCGTCGAATTGGCTTATCAAACAATTATCGCTTCAAACCCAGCAGAGTCAATTTAAATTAGCTGGTCATCTTAACCAACACTTAAATTACAAAGCCTCACTCACCCTAAAAGCAACCTCACTCAAAGCCAAGGGTTTCAGCGGTGAATTTAAGATAACCGGCGATTGGGCAGATTATCGTTGGCAAGGAATAACCCACGCCCCCATCGCATTGCTAACATCAGGGCATCTCAAAGAAGGAGCGACACTAAATGGTGATGTAAAATGGCAAGCCTTCTCCTTACCCGGCCAGCATAAAACCCCCATTTTAGTGACCGAAGGACAACTGAAAATCCAGGGGGATGCAGACAAATTATCGTTTAGCTTAGATACTGGGTTAGACAAGCCGATTCAAACCAAAATCAATGCGTCCGGTTTTCACACGCCACAACACAATGAAGCAATGATAAAGATTAAGCCTGACCAAGGTGATTTTATTCTGCAAATTCTTCAAGACCAAGAAAAGAATCAAACAAAAACGACCCTAAATATTCAGGGTAATCAGATTGACTTAACCCCTTTTCACTACCCACTTTCCCAACTGACTATCCAAGGCCAAGTATTTGGTTCCAAAAAATCCGACCTTGTCGGCGACCTAACCATCAAGGGTTTATATCACCAAAAGCCGTTGTCACTGTCTATCCATAAATCATCCCAACGGATTAGGGGTGAAATTAATCTTGCTAATAACCAAATTCACTTTACCGGTCAGAACCCATTCCCCTTAACCATTCGAGGGACTCTACCCTCACCACAGTTCATTGCCCCTTCGCTAGAAGGCCTCAATACCATCATTCACATTAATGGGACATTTAACAGTCCGACCGACGGCAATGCCCGAATATCTGTTCAATCCGGCCAATATATTCATCCAACCGAATTAACACTGCCCCCACTGTCCTTTATCGGTGGCAATTACACCTTGACGTTATCCAGCCGAGGATTGCACCTCAATGGCCAATTAGCGATTGATCCTCAAAAAACCCTGTTAACAAAACTTTCCTTACCGCATTTCTCATTGTTTTCAGACAACTCCCAACAACAAAGAATTTCGGGGAAAATAGCGCTCAATTTGAATTCTCTCGATTTTGTTAGCCAATTAACGCCTCATATCGTCGAAGCAAATGGCAGGCTTACGGCCCAATTAAATATCCGGGGCCGTCTTGCTAAGCCACAGATCCGAGGTCGAATTGACCTTCATCAAGGCAGTTTTAAAACCACAACCAGTGATACCCCCTTTCAGCCGGTAACCTTATCGTTATCAACGAGCGCAAGCCACTGGCAAATTCAAGGTGGCATTCATCATGAAGGCAGCCAGCTATCATTAAGCGGCTCAGGACGATTCACCCCCCAATTTAATGGGAACATGCGCATAGCCGGGAATAACTTTTTAGCGATCAATAGCAAAGAATATCAAGTGTATCTATCGCCTGCGATTGCTATCAATCTATCGCCCGATAAAACGGAGATCTCAGGTGAAATAACCATTCCCAAAGCACGCATTCAGCCACATACCTTTTCGTCAACTGTGACATTATCGGACGATGTTGTTTTCTCCGATCAACAAGAAGATGACTTTGCCAGTATGCCTTTCAGACTAGAGCTAATGGTCAAAATGGGCGACGATGTGCGCTTACTGATTGAAGGACTCAGCGCTAAAATCATTGGTGCCGTTCGCTTGCAAAAACTAAGCGGTGGCATGTTAATCAGCAGCGGCCAACTTTCGGTTGCGGATGGACAATATGAAGCATATGGGCAAAAGCTTGCTATTTCTCAAGGGGAATTGTTGTTTGCTGGGGGCGCTATTACCAACCCGGGGATTAATATTCGCGCAACACGTACTTTCAATACAACTGGCCAGGCATTTTCGGGGTCAAATCGTCTATTTGATTTTGGTGCGTCTAACATCCAATCGATGAGTTTTTCTAATGTGACCACCGTGGGGGTTCAAGTCTCAGGACGCCTGTCTAATCCCAAAGTGAGTCTATTTTCCGAACCGAGTAACCTACAGCAGTCGGATATTTTATCGATGCTGCTTCTCGGAAGACCCGCCAGCCAAGCTTCGAGCGCAGGTGGGCAATTATTGCTATCGGCGATTACCAATATGGGGCTAGACGGTAAAAAACAAGGCGGACAACTGTTCTCACAATTACAAGATAAGTTGGGGCTCGAATTTGGGGTAGATTCCAATTCAACCTATAATCAACAACAAGGCGAAGTCACCAGCACGCATTCGCTTGGGGTTAAGAAAAAGTTCTCAGACAGGCTCTCTTTAGGATATAATACGGGCATTTACGATTCGAATTCCACGGTATTAACGTTAACCTATCTTCTTAATCGATTTTTTAGTATACAGGTCAATGCCAGCGACACCAGCAGTGGTCTCGATTTTACCTACACTCGGAGTAAAGATTAGCAATGAACGATATTCATTTACCCATTCGCCTAAAACGCTTAAGACAATCCGCAGCCAGCCGAAGCTTATTGCAAGAAACCTATCTTCAGCCGGAGAAATTAATTGCACCGCTATTTATCCATGCCGGCCTTAGTCAAAAGCAAGCGATTCGCTCCATGCCCGAGCAATATCAACTCTGTCTTTCCGATCTTGCCGAAGAAGTCACAACACTCCATCACCTCGGCATAAAAGCAGTCTTGCTATTTGGGATACCATCAAGCAAAGATGCGCAAGGTAAAAGCGCCTTACTCGCTAATGGCATCATTCAACAAGCCATCCCCATCATCAAACAAGCTGTGCCGGACATGCTGGTAATTGCCGATGTTTGCTTTTGTGAATACACCGATCATGGGCATTGTGGCGTGCTTAATGGCGAGCACATCGATAATGATAAAACCTTAGCATTACTGGCTGAACAAGCGGTTAGTCTGGCACAAGCAGGTGTGGATTGGATTGCACCCAGCAGCATGACCGACGGCATGGTGGCCGCCATCAGACAGGGCCTTGATCAAGCCGGGTTCATCCATGTGTCAATACTTAGTTATGCAGTTAAATATAGCTCTGCTTTTTATGGACCGTTTCGGGAGGCTGCCGAAGGCGCACCCAAATTTGGCGATCGCAAAACCTATCAGATGAACCCAGCCAATAGCAATGAAGCCGTGCGTGAGGCATTACTGGATGTTGAAGAAGGCGCGGATATGCTCATGGTAAAACCTGCGCAAAATTATCTCGATGTTATCTATCGCATCAAAGAAACACTCCCCGAGATTCCATTGTGTGCTTATCAAGTAAGTGGCGAATATAGCTTAATCATGAAAGGTGCTGAATCCGGTTTAGTGGATCTTAACCAAGCCATGATTGAAAGCCTAATGGCGATTAAGCGAGCAGGGGCAGATATGATTATTACCTATTTTGCCAAGCGATTTGCAAGCACCTTCCATCATCCAGCTTAAGTGTTCTTTGTGCCGGACAATTTTTAAAATAAGCCGTCTTTGCTTCACTACGTTCGCAACGACAGTGCTTTTAAGAAAATGTCCGGTACAGAGCTAAATCGTCTCTTAGAAGCATGTCTTAATTATCTTCCCAAAGTGAATTAGGATAAAAAAATGTCACTTCGTGTTTGTTGTGAAATAGGTGAGTTAAACGTGAGTTAGGTATTTTTTGAAATGATTGGATCACTGACAAATTTGTCTTTCCTTGTAATTTTATGGTGACTATCATTCGTTTGGCCTTGCCGGATTGTATCCATCGTTGAATCAAATCATAAGCGCGCTCTGGATAACAAGCGATATCGGAAAGCACCCAATCGTAAGTTTCATTAAGGGTATTAGGGTCGAGTGCAAAAGCACTTTGTTTAAGGAATTCAATGCGTGGAAGCCTTTGGATTCGTGAATCTAATTCCGATTTATCGACAGAAGTAACCTGTGCCCCTAACGATTGCATCACATAAGTCCACCCACCCGGTGAAGCACCTAAGTCGAGCACTTTGTCTCCGGGCTTAGGGTAGCAGTTGATTAGAAAGAGGGATTCCCACAGTTTTAAATAGGCCCTATTGGGTGGATTTATTTTATCTTCTCTAAAAAAACAAGCCCCATCTGGCCATTTCTTTTTTCGAGAAACACAATATAACAACGTATTGTTATCAAGAAGCGAAAATACACCGATGTTTGGAAGGTCCTTGTCGACTGGAAATGAACGTTCTAACTCTGGGCAATTGCGCAACTGCGCTTCAATCAATTTTGATCGTCTAATATGACTTATCGGGTGCAAATACCAGAATGGTCCTGCTTGGCGTAATATTTTCACTGCCTGAGAAATTGACTCAATCGGAACAATGTGAGGGTCTAACCAAGTATCCAATGCAAAACAAATATCATTGCTTTTGGTCGGTGAGAAGACTAGATTTCCAACTACCTTGTCAACATGCCTAAGCTCTTCACAGAGTTCTCCGAGATACTCTGTTTTTGCGACGTAAATGGCGGGTAGTGATTGTGTCAATTTCATACTAATAAGCTACAAATAAAGAAAACCATGATGATCTGGGTCAAACTGATTATAAAACGTAGGTCCTAAAATGGTCTACAGATTAAACTAAATTAACGCGATGTTCACGTAAAAATTAATGCAAAGACCCTGAAAAAATGATTGTCATGCCTATCGGAATTTACTATACTGAGCATCCTTTATGCCGGGGTGGCGGAATTGGTAGACGCGCCGGATTCAAAATCCGGTGATGGTGACATCGTGTGGGTTCGACTCCCACCCTCGGTACCAACGCAATCAGTTAATTTGACCATTGATAAAATGGTCGCATTGCATGTCTGATTTCCGTAATCAAATCAAATCCTTTTATTTGACTTTTCATCATTCTTTCTGCGCTATTCCCTAAACCATTCATTGCCGTCTTAGTTAAATTTCATTACAATGAAACCAATGTTGATTGAAGGAATGACCATGTATCGTTTATTAGCCGCTCTAACTCTACTCATCTCTGTTTCCGCTATCGCGGCAACACCCTTTAGCCAGCAACCTAAAGTTCGTCAATTTATCAATGAGGTTAGTAAAGAAGCGAAATTAAACAAGCAAGAACTGATCAAGATCATGGATCAAGTTGAAATACAACCCAAGATCATTGAATCCATGGAGCGCCCTTATGAAAAGAAAAATTGGGACGAATATCAAAGACTATTTTTAACCCAAAAACGGCTAAATCATGGCATTGAATACTGGCAAACCCACCAGGACGAACTAAAAAAAGCAGAAAAGCACTATGGCGTTCCCTCTCACATGGTTGTTGCGATTTTAGGCATCGAAACCCTGTATGGGCAAAACCAAGGCGATTATCGGGTGATTGATGCATTGTCGACCTTAGCATTTAACTATCCAAAACGCGCCCCTTTCTTTCGTAAAGAATTGAAAGAATATCTCATCTTATGCAAAGAACAAGGCGTTTCTCCATTGAAATATAAAGGTTCTTATGCCGGCGCCATCGGAATGCCACAATTCATGCCCAGTTCATATCGCCATTATGCTGCCAGTTTCACATCAAAACGTGAAAAAGACCTTGTTTCTGATCATGACACGGTTATCGCCTCGGTTGCTAATTATTTCAAAGTCCATGGCTGGCAACCACAACAAGGGATTGCGCAGATTGCAAACATTAGCAAACCCTTACCAAAATGGATTAAAACAAACCAAAAGAAACCAACCTATACCTATCAGCAACTGGTTAATGCCGGCATCGTCCCAAAGACAGCTGCCTTCAATGCGCCTAAAAAAGTGGGGATTATCGAACTCGAAACAGAAAAAGGCAAAGAATATTGGTTGGCGTATCCAAATTTTTATGTCATTACTCGATACAATTCCAGCCCACAATATGCTTTAGCTGCTTATTTGCTTTCCCAACAATTGCAGCAAAAATGGCATGTCAGCAATTATAAGCATCAATTTTCTTGGGCTTAATGAGATGGTTGCCTAGGGATGAGTCGGACGAAAGGTTATCTTTTTATCACGGATGAAATCAGTGAAGAAAATGCTTATCCATTGGTTTTTAGTGATGACGAGGGCCAAGTTGTTGAACCGCATCAGCACTGCCGTATTCAACAACTGACCGAATCACTGCAAGATTGTCCCTTAACCATTATCATCCCCGCTCGATTGACAACGCTTCACCACGTCACACTGCCTTTATTAAGCGATAAGAAAGCGCATGCGGCTATACCCTATGCACTCGAAGACTATTCTGCCCAAGAAGTCAGTCAGCTTCATTTTGCCTTTGACCGCCAATTTTATCAAAATGGGCAATATGTCGTTCTCAGCTGCGATAAAACGTGGCTAAACAGCGTAATGATGATTTTGCACAAATATCAAATTGAACCAAAACACATGACCACCGCCTGGTTTGCTTTATCGAACAACCAGTGCGCCGTTCATCAACAATCCCTTCTTTTCAGAAGCCCTAACTTAAATGGTTCAATCCCATTATCCATGTGGCCACTGGTTAAATCGCAAGTTTTGGAAACAGACGATCTCACCCTGCTACAATTTGATGGAAACACCACCCTGCCCAACGGCTTAGAAGGCAAAACAACCATCAGCCAACCAAATTGGGAAGATTGGGTGGTTCAACGACTGAATCAGTCAGCGTATATTTCGCTTAATCAAGGTGCCTTTGCTCCTAAAACAGAACAAACCTCGCTGAAAAAATCCCTATGGCTAGTCGGTGGAAGCTTCATATTATGGTTAATCACTTGGCTCGCAACACACATTTTATCACTTCATCACATCAACCAGGAAATTAAACAAGTCGATGATAAAATTGCTGTCATCTATCGCCAGTTTTTTCCAGGCAGTAAGCAAGTCATCAGCCCACGTTTTCGTATTAATCAGAAGTTGAAAAATAGCAGCGCCGGTGACGAGTCTGCATTACTCCGTTTGCTGGATCAACTGGCTAATCCCCTTCGTTCAAATCAGATAACCCCTGTTCAACTTACCTATCAAAACCAGCGCATTACCTTAAAAATCGTTGCCAATGACTTTAGCCATTTAGAAAAATTCATGGCCGCTTTAAAAAAGCAAGCCGTTAAAGCCAATCAGCTGGATGCTAACCGACAGGATGATAAAGTAGAGGCCACTGTGGAGATTCAATCATGATAAAAAGCCACTTTGAGCAAATGAATCCCCGAGAAAGATGGCTAGTCGGTATGACAGTCGTCTTGGTTGTCATTTATCTTTTTTATTTATTCATCTATGAGCCGTTAACAACGGCTTATAGTGAAGCATCCAAGCAACTCCAGGAAAAGCGTGAAACGCTGGCATGGATGAATCAAGTCAAGCATTATGCAGGAAAATCATCCAAACAAGCCGTCCATGATACTAGTCAATTGCTGTCAATCTTAACCCAACAACTCTCTGAATCCAGCTTAAAACCCTTCCCTTATCAGCTGCAGCAAAGCAGTGGCGGGCATGTGCAATTGTCTTATGAAAAAGTTCCTTTCAATCCATTCATTGAGTGGTTAATTGCTTTTCAAGCCACGCATGCCATCACCATTGACCGTCTATCTGCCAACAAGCATGATCAGGAAGGCATGGTTAAGTTAACGGTCGTTTTCAAGCCATAAAATGTAGAAAGTTATTTAGAAGCCCTGCCTGATCATTCCTAAACGACCTCAATATGTTTTCGATTTAATTATTGTGTGTTATTATTAAACATATGTTATTCCTGGAATCCTTGCATGCCTGCTCAAGCTCAAATTATCAATAAAGTGAACCGCATTTTTCGCCATAATCGCCGTGATTTTGAATTTAATCGAGGGGGCGTTTGCAGTGGTTTATCGGCATTGTATACAAAATATGCGCTGCAAAACCGTGAAGATAAATTTTTCCTCTTGCTCAATCAAGTCAATACACTGCCTGATGATTATCAATTAGGTACAACCAGCGAAATCGATCGATTTTTACTTGATGTTAAAATTGCCTTTAATCCCAGCCGATATACTGGCGGTGAAATCCAGCAATCCGATGTTGAAAAATACATTAACATCAATAACGTTCCCCCTCATAACGAGTTTAATTTTGGTCTTATTTGCAGCAGTAGTAAATGGGAAAAAATATTTGAGCAAATAAAGCGCGATAAACGCGATATCCACGTTCGCTCTCACAACCATGTGGTGAATGTATCCTTTAAGAATGGCAACTATGTTGTTTATGATTCCAATTATAAGGTGGACACTAAAAAATTTGCTAATGAAAAAGACTTAGTCAAAGAGCTAACTCAATGTTTTGGGATTGACGAAAAAGAGATGGGGCTTTCCCTACGTGTGTTTTCAAATCCCATGTACCCCAAATGCACCGACTATCCAACCATTGAATCTCTCCATAAAATACTTGAAGAGAGTCCGGCAGAGCCGCTGTACAAAACTATTGTCGTTGATAACATGCCAACTCATTCTTTAGTCTATGCTAATAAATCCCGAGATAGGGTAACAACAAATCGATTAATGAATCACCTAGATTTGGACGCCGATTACATTGCCTCAGAACTTAGAAGCCCTTTCTTTCTTGAGCAGGTGCTTTCCCTATCCGATACCAAACGAAAACAATTGTTATTGGAAAAAGGAATTCAAGTGAACCTTGGAGCAGGAAACGCTCCCTTGTTAAACCAATATCTATCGGAATACCTGAAACGTTTTCCCAAACTGGATGCTAAATCGTTAGCACCCTTGTTGATTTCGTCTTTACAATATCTCAAAACCCCATCGAATTTTGAATTTCATGGTGTCGGAGATTATAGCGCTATCCTAGATCTCATGCGTAAGATATTATCCGAAAAAGAGCTTGCTGAGAATAAAACCGTCATTTTAAACTTAAGCTTGTTGACCATATTGCACCAGATTGCTCTTTGTGAAACGCCAACCGTACCCTTCACTCTCTCGACACCAGCAGAACTCGCCCAGCAGATTCAGCATGCTGCCGCCAACAATCAACATCAATTATTACAAAGCTTATTGAAGCTTAAAGATACGTTGTCAGACAGCGACGACATTTTCACAGAGACGGTGGCAAAACATATCGACGCAGAAAGCATGCGTTTATTGCTTGAGGCTAATATCAAAACAAACCCAAAGATATTGGCCCATTTATTTCAACGCAACGATAAATATATCTTTGAACAATATGTTAACACAGTTTTAAAAGAATCCAGTCAACCATTAGTCACCGACAACTTATTTGAAAAAATTGGCAATGTTCGAAGAATTGATATCCTCATCGCCATGAGACAAAATCAGCTTATCAAGCAACGATGGGGTAACCCCATCAATAACCCCACGGCTCAAGACCTTCAGGATGCATTATTCACGGCCATCATTACGGGCAACCAGGACATCGTTACTTTTATTAAACAACAATTTCAAAACAAGAAATTTTTAATTGATAAAGCGGCGTTATTTTTCTTAGTCGATGAAGCGTTTAAAAATGAGCGTTATGAGCAGCTAGAAGCCTTAGCTAGCCTTGACATCAGCTTATATCATTATGCCGAGACAAAAACCAATACGATTTCAAATCGCTTTTCTAACATCTATCACCTATACCTGGATACGGGAAAACTGAACTACCTGATGCATGGCATCAATGTTCTCTCTGATGAAGATAGACACGTTGTCTTTCGCAATCTGCTATTTAAGAACAATCAAGAAATTATTGACGCGCTTGTGAAAGATTATACAGTCGAGTTGACCCAATATATTAATCTCCAGCTTGAAACCGCCTTAACAAAAAATGACACCAATGCGACAAAACCACTCAATGCCGCCGCAAACAAACTGCCAATCGATGTGTTAAAAAGTTGGCTTAGCCAAAAAGATACCGATACACAACATCAGTTGATTAAACAACTGTTTGACTCCAAGCAAAATCTGTTAGGCGCAAAGCTATTGGAAGCCTATAAAGCATTACATAGTAATCCAGCACCTTGGATGAACAATCGTCGCGCTATCTGGCAATCGGCTATCGACGGTAAAAATGAATATGGCGCTTATGCCCTCATGCAAAAATTTCCAGGTGATTATGGCGATGAAAAAGACTATCAACCATTATTAGACCACGACATGTTGAAGGGGTTAGCGGCAATAATCAAAAATAAAACCGCATTTGTTTCATTTTCAAAACCATTTTTACAGTCAATGATGGCAAAAGCCCTCGAAAAAAAACACGGTGAGTTAATCAGTAACCTGATTAACCAGTATGCCGTAGATCAATTATATGCAGGGTCAGCCACAGAGCTATGTCAGCAATTGATTTCAACAAAACAACCTTCCCTTTTGAAGGAATTGAGTAATGAAAATTTCCTTGGCGCAATTGATTTTAACACCCTTTATCAACATTGCTGCCAGACAGGCAATATTGAGGCGTTAGAGTGGGTCTTAACCCATGATGTCACCTTGGCTAATGAAATAAAACGTCAAGGGTTAGAGGTGCTGTTTAAGGGGAAAAATTATAACCAAGTGATGGATTGGGTCTATCAAACTGGCAATAGCCATTTATACCAATTAATCATTAAACTCAAATACCCCCACCCAAAACAATCGTTATTAAATTCCATCGAAAAACCGATTCTCGACCCCAAATTACAAAAAACAAACCTGTATTTGAACATGCTCGAGCGCGCACTCAAGGACAACAATGAATCGAAGTTTGCTGAAATCATAGGGGGCGATAAAGGCAAACAGAAAGTGTCTGAAAGTGTGGTCGATTTTTTAGTAGAAAATCTCCATCAACCACGCCTGTTAGAATTATTAGCGAAAAAATATGATCTAAACGAATTATGCCAACTTGCTTTCAGACAAAAACAATATGGCGCGGTGGGGTTTTTGTTAGAACATTTCGGTGAATCCGATTGGCCTATTTCACCAACCACTGAGGAAAAAAATCGCATCGTGATAGACTATCTTTCAGCGAAAGAAAGTCAGTCAAAGGATAAAGATGTTCGCGAAAGCCTCTTTGCATTATTAATTAAGTCATCCCCTAAAAATCAGTTTGCCAACATGATGCAACGCTTCAACCAAAAGGTATTTACTACCATTGTTCACATCGAAGAAGGTATGATTAAAAACAAACGGGATTTAGGTGGAAAAATCTATCGGTACTCCCTCAGCTTAAAGGATTTTAAAAATGCCATCGCGTTAATCCATGAGGAAATGGATAATTTAAGAAACATCATTTCAAAAAAAGGCATTGATTTGAAAAAGCCTTTACAAGATGAGAATGCATTCGACTCAATCATCCATATTAAAAAACTCATGGCCGCAAATGACATTACCAGCGACCATTACCTTGAAAAAAACGACGTTCTTTTATTGGAGCAAATCACGACTAACCCTCGGTTAGAAACGATTGTTGATATTGAGCAGCGCCTCTATGCCTTCACCCACCATTTTGGCATTAAAAAAGATGCCAATGACCCTCTCGATGGATGGCCAAATGATGATAAACGTCGCTTCTTCGAATTGATGGCTGAATTAGATAGTGCGATGAGCTGGAACAAATTAAAAGACGATTTTTTGATACCAGATTTACAATTTGCAATGGAACATTATCGTTCAATTTTCAATGCCGATTCCCTATTGTCAACAAAAGAAAGCCAAACAGACTTGGGAAGGAAAGATGAAACGACTGATCATTTAGAAGAAGAGCAACAGCATAAGCAACAAGAAGAGCAACAGCATAAGCAACAAGAAGAGCAACAGCATAAGCAACAAGAAGAGCAACAGCATAAGCAACAAGAAGAGCAACAGCGTAAGCAACAAGAAGAGCAACAGCGTAAGCAACAAGAAGAGCAACAGCGTAAGCAACAAGAAGAGCA